>NZ_JBPQTV010000145.1:0-15431 GCF_051386515.1 Streptomyces sp. URMC 123
CCCTGCCCCTGCCCCTGCCCCTGGCTCTCCCCCAGGACCGTTTCGCGCAGCGCGGAGGTGGTGAGCAGCAGCTTGGGGCGGGCGTCGGCGAGCATGTACGCGATGCGCCGCGCCGGGTACTCCGGGTCGATGGGCACATAGGCGCCGCCGGCCTTCTGGACGGCGAGGAGGGCGACCACGATGTCCAGGGAGCGCGGCAGGGCGAGGGCCACGATGTCCTCGGGCCCGACGCCCCGGTCGATCAGCCACCGGGCGAGGCGGTTGGCCCGCGCGTTCAGCTCGGCGAAGGTGAGGGAGGCGCCGTCGAAGACGAGGGCGGTGGCGTCGGGGCGGGCGGCGACCTGCTCGGCGAGGAGGTCGGGCAGGGTGCGCTCGGCCACGTCGAAGACGGCGCCGGTGCCGGCGGCGAGGACGGCGCCGCGCTCCGGCTCGCCGAGGATGTCCAGGCGCCCGACCGGCCGGTCCGGGTCGGTGAGCAGGGCGCGCAGCAGCCGCTCGAACCGCTCGCTCAGCGCGGTGGCCCGCTCGCGGTCGAGCACGGCCGGCTGGTACTCGAACGAGATGGTCAGTCGGCCGTGGACCAGCAGCGGCACCAGGGTGACGGGGTAGTGGGTGGCGTCCCGGTTGGCCAGGCCGCGCACCTGGAGGTCGTCGGCGCGCTGCGCCCGCTCCAGGCTCTCGGCGACGTCGGGGGCGTTCTCGAAGACGATGAGGGTGTCGAACAGCTCGCCCGTTCCGGCCAGCCGCTGGATGTCGGAGAGCCCGAGGTGGTGGTGGGGCTGCAGCCGGGCCTGCTCGTCCTGGAGGCGGGCGAGCAGCGCGGCCAGGGGCTCCTCGGGGCGCAGCCGGACGCGCACCGGCAGGGTGTTGATGAACAGCCCGATCATCGACTCGACGCCGGGCAGGTCGGCGGGGCGGCCGGAGACGGAGGCGCCGAAGACGACGTCGCGGCTGCCGGTGAGCCGGCCGAGCAGGATGGCCCACAGGCCCTGCACCACGGTGTTGAGGGTGACGCCCCGGGCGCGGGCCAGGTCGCTCAGGGCCGTGGTGGTGTCCTCGTCCAGGCGGAGGGCGACCACCTCGGGCGAGCGGGCGGTGCGGTCCCGGTCCGGCCCGTGGAGCAGGGTGGGGCCGGTCAGCCCGTCGAGCGCGGCCCGCCAGGCGTCCTCCGCCGGCTTGCGGTCCTGGCGGGCGAGCCAGGCGAGGTAGTCGCGGTAGCGGCGGGGGGCGGGCAGGCCGTCGGGGCGCCCGTCGCGGGCGTACAGCTGGACGAGTTCGCGCACCAGCAGGGGGACGGACCAGCCGTCGAGCAGGATGTGGTGGCTGTGCAGGACGAGGCGGTGCAGCCGGTCGTCGAGCCGGATCAGCCGGAACCGCAGCAGCGGCGGCTGGGCGAGGTCGAAGCGGTGCTGCCGGTCGGCGAGCAGCACCCGCTCCAGTTCCGCCTCCCGCTCCTCGGGGTCGAGCCCGCCGAGGTCGAGCTCCTGCCAGGGCAGGGTGACCTCCTTGGGGACGACCTGGACCGGCTGCGGCACGCCCTGGTTCCAGAATCCGGCGCGCAGATTCGGGTGACGGCGCAGCAGCTCCTCGGCGGAGCGCCGGAGCACCGCGGCGTCCAGCGGCCCGCTCAGCTCCAGGATGAGCTGCATGGTGTAGACGTCGTGCGCCTGCTCGTCGAAGAGGGCCTGGAACAGCAGCCCCTCCTGCAAGGGTGCGAGCGGCAGTACGTCCTCGATGCCCGACCGCTTACTCATCCGTTACTCCCCGTTCGCTTGCCTTGCGTGCCGTCCGCCGGTGGGGCGCCTGGCCGGCGCCCGTGGTTCACAGGTGTGACGCGTCGTTCACCACTGCGACGCGTGGTTCACCACTGCGACGCGTGGTTCACAGCTGCGACTCGATCTCGTCGAGAGTCAGGCTCTCGACCTCCAGAAAGACCTCCGCGGTCTCCTCCAGCCGCTCCGGGCCGCCCTCGCGGGCGACGAGTTCGCGGGCGAGGCCGGCGACCGTGGGGTGCGCGAACACCGAGCGCACGGTGAGGTCCTCGACGCCGAGCGCTTCCCGCAGCCGGCTGACGATCCTGGTGGCGAGGAGCGAGTCCCCGCCGAGGAGGTAGAAGTCCTCGTGCCGGCCGACGCGCCGGGCGCCGAGCACCTCGCGCCACACATGGGCGAGGGCCGTCTCCAGCGCCCCCTCGGGCTCGGCGTCGTCCGCGACCCGCCTCTCGGCGCCGGCGGCGCCGTCGTCCAGGGCGAGCAGGGCCCGCCGGTCGACCTTGCCGTTGCCGGTGAGCGGGAAGCGGTCCACGAACCGTACGGTCGCCGGGACCATGTGCTCGGGCAGCCGCTCGCGCAGGAAGGCGCGCAGCTCGTCCGCGGTGGGCAGGGGGTCGCCGGCCGTCTGGGCGAGCGGGGTGGCGTAGGCGGCCAGGCCGCGGTGGCCCCGCCCGTCCCGCCGCTCCACGGGGACGGCCACGGCGGCGGCGACGGCCGGGTGGGCGCCCAGGGCGCTCTCGATCTCCCCGGGTTCGATGCGCATGCCGCGGATCTTGACCTGGGAGTCGGCGCGGCCGACGAACTCGATGGTGCCGTCCGGGAGGAACCGGCCGAGGTCGCCGGTGCGGTAGAGCCGCTCGCCGGTGCGCGGGTGGCGCGGGAACGAGGCCGCGGTGCGCTCGGGGTCCTCCCAGTAGCCGAGGGCGACGCCGGGCCCGGCGCAGTACATCTCCCCGGGCACGCCGTCGGGGCAGTCGCGCAGCCCGTCGTTGAGGAGGTAGTAGCGGGTGTTGGCGATGGGCCGGCCGTAGGGGACGCTGCGCCACTGCGGGTCGACCTTCTCGACCGGGTACCAGATGTTCCACAGCGTGGTCTCGGTCGGCCCGCCCACGCTGACCACGCGCACGCCGTCGACGGAGCCGATCAGCTCCTCGGGCACGTACAGCGGTATCCAGTCGCCGCCGAGGGCCACCAGCCGCAGGGAGGTCAGCGGCCGCCGGGACTGGCGGACCTCCTCCAGCAGCATCTCCATCATGGCGGGCACCGAGTTCCAGAGGGTGACCCGGTGCTCGGCGACCAGCGCGGCCCAGTGGGCCGGGTCCTGGGCGCGGGCGGCCTCGGGGACGATCAGCGTGCCGCCGGCGCCGAGCACCCCGAAGATGTCGAACGTCGACATGTCGTGGTGGAGCGCGGTGACGGCCAGGGCCCGGTCGTCCTCGGTGACGTCGAACTCCTCGGCGGTGGCCAGCAGGCAGTTGACCATGCCGCGGTGCCCGATCATGGCGCCCTTGGGCTCGCCGGTGGAGCCGGAGGTGAACAGCACGTACGCCAGGTCGTCCGGTCCCTGCGCGGGCGGCAGCGGATCGCCGGACAGGGTGTCGTCGAGCTCCGTGTCGACCCGCAGCGCGGTGACGCCCTCGGGCCACTGCCGGGCGTCGTCGACCGCCGCCTGGGTGAGCACCAGCCGCACGCCGGTGCGCCGGAGGATGCCGTGGACGCGGGCGGCGGGCTGCCCGGGGTCGATCGGCACGTAGGGGGCGCCGGAGAAGAGCACGCCGTAGGCGGCCGCGATCTGCTCCCAGCCCTTCTCCATGACGATGGCGACCGGCTGGTTGACGGCCGCGCCGTGCTCCCGGAGCCAGTGGCCGATGCGGTTGGCGCGGGTGTACAGCTCGGCGTAGGTGAGGGTGGTGTCCGGCGCGACGACGGCCGGCCGGTCGGGGCGGGCGGCGACCTGCCGCTCGAACAGGCTCTGTACGAGGATCTCCGGCACCGGCCGCCGCGGTCCCGCGACCCCGGGGCGGATGGCGTCGCCGGCGTCGGCCGGGGCGGTGGCCCGCCAGGCGCTCTCGTCGGCCTCCAGGCGCTCCAGCAGGCTCCAGAAGGCCCCGAACATCCGGTCCATCAGGCCGGGCGGGAAGAGCTCGTCGACCGCGTCCCAGTTGACGAACAGCTCGCCGTCGTGCTCGTCGATCTGCACGTCGAGGTAGACCTGGGGCGTCTGGGAGATGGTGTAGAGCTCCTCCAGGTGCCCGCCGAGGAGGGGCTTCTCGCCGCCGCGCAGCCCGATGGTGCTGGTGAGCACGACGGGCATGAGGGCCCGGTGGAAGCCGCCCTGGGCCCGGACCAGTTCGCGCAGCAGGTCCACGCCGCTGACGTGCTGGTGCTCCAGGTCCTGCCAGCCCTGGCGCTGGATGCGCGCGGCGCGCTCCTGGAAGGTGTCGTGGCCGCGGTTGTCCACCTCCAGGAGGGAGAAGGAGGCGAACTCGCCGAGGATGCGGTCGGCCTGGGGGTGCAGCGGCAGCCGGTTCATCCGCGGCACGTTCAGGGTGAAGTGGGCGCTGCCGCTCCACAGGGCCAGGACCTCGGCGAAGGCGGCGAGGGACAGGCCGGTGGGGGTGAGCCCGGCGTGCGCGGCGCGGAGCTTGAGCCGGCTCCAGCGCTCGGCGTCCATCCGGCCGCGGCGGCCCACGAAGGTGGGGTGGGAGACCTCGGAGGGGTCCTTGACCAGGGGCAGCCGGGGCGAGGGCGGCAGGGTCTCCAGCCGGCGGGTCCAGTACTCCAGCGACGCCCGGTACCGGTCGGTGTCCCGGACCGTGGCCTCCGCGAGCACATAGTCGCGGAAGGTGAGCTCCAGTTCGGGCAGCTCGGCCTCCGGGTTCTCGTAGAGCGCGGACAGCTCGCCCAGCAGCAGCTTCCAGCTGAGGTAGTCCAGGATCAGCGCGTCGAAGTCGATGTGCACGCGCAGCCGCTCGTCGGTCAGCCGGCACAGCACGATCCCGAACAGATAGAGGCCGTTGGCGGGCTGCACCCGGTGCGACATGCGCGCCCGGACCTCGTCCAGCGTGGCGCGCACCGTCTCCTCGGAGGCGCTGCGCAGGTCGATGACCTCGATGGGCGGCGGCGGGACCTCGGCCCGGATGCGCTGCTCGCCGCGCTCGGCGTCGATGGCCAGCCGCAGGATGTCGTGGCGGGCCATCAGCCGCTGCCAGGCGGCGGTGAACCGGGGGATGTCGAGCCGGCCCTCGAACTCGTAGTAGGCGTGGGTGGAGACGTTGCCGAGTTCGAACAGGTCGGTCCGGCCCAGCAGATACGCCTGCTGGGTGTCGGTGAGCGGGAACGGCTCGTGGCGCGCGTCGGGGTCGTGGACCAACCTCGGGAGGTCGATGCTCACCGTGGAATCACCTTTTCTTCGGGGGCTTCTTCGGGGGAGCCGGCCGCGTCGGCGGCGCGCCGGTCGGACAGCTGCCGGAGGGTGGCGGACACCCGGGCGATCACCTCGGCCTGCCGCGGGATCAGGTAGAAGTGGCCGCCGGGGAAGGTCTCGAAGGCGAACCGGCCCCGGCCGGTCTCCCGCCAGGCCCGTACGTCGCCGGCGTCGAGGGTGGCGTCCTCGGCGCCCATCAGGGCCGTGATGTCGAAGGGCAGGGCGGGGCCCGGGTGCGCCCGGTAGCTCTCGATCAGCCGGTAGTCGTTGCGCACCGGCGGCAGGATGTACGGCCACATGGCCCGGTCCTCCAGCAGCGAGGCGTCGCTGCCGCCGAAGGACGTGAGGAGGGCGACGATCTCGTGGTCGGGGCGCAGGTGGGTCATCTCCCCGGGCGGGATCACCGGCTGGCGGTGCGGTGCCATGCGCCCGGAGACGAACAGGTGCCGCACCGCGTCGGGGCGGTGCAGGGCGAGCCGGCGGGCCACCTCGTACGCGACGGAGGCGCCCATGCTGTGTCCGAAGAGGACCAGGGGGACGCTCAGCCGTGGCAGCAGCGCCTCCGCAACGGCCCCGGCGAGGGCGCTCATCCGGTCGATGAACGGTTCCTCGACCCGGTTCTCGCGGCCCGGGTACTGGACGGCCCACAGCTCGCAGTCCTCGGGCAGCCGGGCCGCCCAGGACGTGAAGAAGCTGGCGGAGCCGCCGGCGTGCGGGAAGCACACCAGCCGGTGGCGGGGCACCGTACGGCAGCCCAGGGACCTGATCCACGGGGTGGCCGCGGTCGCTGACGGGAGGAACGTCACTGTGAAGCACACACCTTCGCTCTGCGCGGGGCCCGGCCGGGGGCCGGGCCGGCCGACTCTCCGGTCAGGCCCGGCCGGTGGGGACGGCCCGCCCGTCGCGGGGGCTGTAGCCGTCGTGGTCCGGCTTGGGCACGGTGGCGGCGAGGGAGCGGACGATCTCCCCGGCGCGTACGGCCGTGTTGGACAGCAGGTTGGACGCGATGCCGTGGGTGTGCTCGGTGGCTCCCTGGAGGTAGATGCCGGCGGCCACCGACTCGTCGGTCGCCACCCGGTAGTCCCGCTCCACCCGCACCCGGTCGCCCTCGTCGGTGCGGCAGTACGGGGCCGTGGCGCCGAGGGTGTGCAGCACGTCCAGCGGCCGGTAGCCGGTGGCGTAGACGAGGTAGTCGGTGTCGAGGAAGGAGCGCTCCCCGGTGGGCAGCGACTCCAGGGTGAGCCGCACGGAGGCGTCGGAGGGGCGGACCTCCAGGACCCGGGAGAGGTTGTGCACCCGCAGGCGCTCCTCGCCGTGCACCTTCTCCTGGTACACCCGGCGGTACAGCTCGTCGATGAGCTCCAGGTCCACCACGGAGTAGTTGGTGCCGCGGTGGTAGTCGAGCATCATCCGCTTGATGTCCTCGGGGGCCTGGAAGAAGCGGTCCACGGCGTCCGGGTCGAAGATGCGGTTGACGAAGGAGCTGTCGTCGGCCGGGGCGTAGCCGTAGCGGGCGAACACGGCGTTGACGGTGGCCGTCGGGTAGCGGCGGTGGAGGTACTCCACGGTCTCCGCGGCGCTCTGACCGGCGCCGACGACCGTGAAGCTGCCGGGCGAGCCGGCCGGCAGCCGCTCGAGCCGGCCGAGCAGGTCGTGGTTGTGCCAGACCCGCTCGGTGAGCTGGGCGCCGGGCGGCAGATTGGGCTGGAGGCCGCCGGCGAGCACGATGTTGCGGGTCCTGCGGACGACGACCTCGTCGGGGCCCGCGCCGGACCGGGCCACCACGTCGAAGTACGCGATCTCGCCATCGAGTTCGACCGGGCGGACGTCGATGACCTCGTGGCCGTAGTGCACCAGCGGCTCGAAGCTGCGGGCCGCCCATTCGAGGTAGTCGTGGAACTCCACGCGGGAGGGGTAGAGCACCTTGTGGTTGATGAAGTCGGCGAGCCGACCCTTGTGGTGGAGATACGCCAGAAAGCTGAACTCGCTGGTGGGGTCGCGCATGGTGACGAGGTCCTTCATGAAGGACACCTGCATGGTCGCGTCGTCCAGCAGCATGCCGCGGTGCCAGCCGAAGGAGGGCTGCTTCTCGAAGTGGCAACTGGTGAGCGCGTCCTCTGCCGGCACATTGCGGTTGTGTTCCGCAAGGGCCACCGCGAGGGCGAGATTGGAAGGGCCGAAACCTATTCCGACGACGTCCAGGACTTCGGTGTTCCGGGCAGTGGGCATCGTTATTCCCCGTTCCTGAGGCTGGCGGGGCGCATGTCCGTCCACTGCGCCTCGATGTATTGGACACTGGTCTCGCGGTCACCGGGTCCCCATTCGACCGACCAGCCGTCCGGCACTTCGATGAATTCCGGCCACAGCGAATACTGCCCCTCGGAATTCACCAGGACGAGAAATGCGGAATCGTCGCTCTCGAATGGATGGGACACACCGACTCCTTAAAGGAAGGGCTCAATGGGCGGCCGGGGCACCGAGCAGTTCTGACCAGTTCCGCACGGTGGGTTCCTTCGCGAGATCGACGTAGGAAATTTCGACCCCGTTCTCCCGCCAGCGCGCGGAAAGGGTCATCATGCGGATCGAGTCGAGCCCGAGGGCCAGCAGATTGTCGTCGACTCCGATGTCCGAAACCGATCGGTCCAGGATCTCGGCGACATCGGCCCTGATCGTCTCGGCGGTCATCGGGGCACGGTCCATCACGGTCGTCATCTCCTCGGGTGGGCGCCACTGCAGGGCCGCGCGGGTACGACGGCACGCCGGAGGGCGGCACGGCGGGACCCGCCGGCAGGGCGCGAGGGGGGGCCGCGCCGAACACGACGCGGGCATGTCAGGTGGCAACGGGCGCCCGGCCACGGCGGAGCGCGCGATACTTTTCGGCCACGAAAAAGGGTGAGAACAGCGAACAGCCGAGCTCATTGAAATCAGCCGTGCGAGGAGAGCCGGAGCGCTCGATCCCCGGACCGCGTCACCAGCCGGCGGGCACCGCTGAGAAATCGCGGAGACAGGTTACAGGCTGCCGCATCTGCCCATGCAGCCCGATGGAGACTTCGCCACAACGTTCACGAAGACTTCATTACATATGAATTTCGTACAACAAAAAACAACTGACATCCCCCGTAACACCTACCCATTCCTTTCGCCACAGTTGCTCTGAAGCACCCGGACGCGGCAAATCTAACAAGGCCAGCCTTAGTTCAACAACAAATCCAGAGTGTGTCCCACATCACATTACTTTACGCATATAGCTACTGCCCGGCGGCGTTCCGCTTAGGTTCCGCATCGGTGCAGGTGAACAATGCCGCGAGCGCTGTGGAGGCCGCGCCCGGCGACCACGCTCCGTAGACGAACGAGGGCGGAGCCGTGAGCAACGGCCCCGCCCCCGCACTCGACGCGCCCGTGACTCAGGAGGCGGATGTGGTGGGCACCGACTCCACATCGCCCTCCGCGGCCAGCGGAACGGGGGCTTCCTTCTCCCGGCCCGGCAGCACGAGCGCCAGCACCGCGGCCAGCACCAGCAGACCCGCCCCGGCCAGCAGCGCCATGCCGTATCCGCCGGTCAGCGCCTCCAGCGGGGTGTCCCCGCCCTCGGTCATCGAGGCGGTGCGGCTGGTGGCCACGCTCACCGTGATCGCCAGCCCCAGCGAACCGCCCACCTGCTGGGCGCTGTTGAGGATTCCGGACGCCATGCCCGCGTCCGCGGCCGGCACCCCGGAGGTGGCCGAGGCGGCCAGCGGCACCACACAGGCGCCGATGCCCAGGCTGGTCACCAGGGACGGCCCGAGGATCGTGGCCAGGAACGTGCCGTCCGTGCCGATCATGCTGAACCAGAACAGACCCAGCGCGCCGACCAGCGCGCCCGCCGTGACCAACACCCGGGGGCCGGTGCGCACATACAGCCGGCTGGCGGTCATGGCGGCCACGATGAACCCCACGCAGAACGGCACGAAGGCCACACCGGTCAGCGCCGGGCTGTAGTGCAGCACCTGCTGGAGGTAGAGCGAGACGAAGTAGAAGCTGGCGAACTGGCCGGAGGCCAGCAGCAGCATCGTCAGATTCGCGCCGCTCACCGTGCGGTGGGCGAACAGCCCCAGCCGCACCAGGGGGTTGCGCGCGCCCTTCGCCTCGTAGAGCACGAAGCCGACCAGCAGCACCACGGCCGCGCCCAGCATGCCCAGCGTCAGCGGCGAGGTCCAGGAGTCCTCGCCGGTGAGGACCACGCCGTACACCAGCGCCGCCAGACCGGTCGTCGCCAGCAGCGCGCCGCCGACGTCGAGCCGGCTGCGCCGCTCGGGCCTGCCGTCGGGCACCGTCCGGCCGGCCACGGCCGCCAGCACCACGACCGGCACGTTGATCAGCAGCACCCAGCGCCAGTCGAGGTACTCGGTCAGCACACCGCCGATCAGCACACCGGCCGCGCCGCCCGCCGAACCCGCCGCGCTCCACATGCCCAGCGCCTTGCCGCGCATCGCCCCGGCGGGGAAGCACGTGGTGACGATGGTCAGCGCGGCCGGCGCCAGGATCGCGGCGCCGAGCCCCTGCACGGCGCGGGCGATCACCAGCTGGGAGGGCGACTGGGCCAGGCCGCCAGCGAGGCTGGCCACGCCGAACAGCCCCAGGCCCCACCAGAGCACCAGCCGGCGGCCGTAGAGGTCCGCGATCCGGCCACCGAGCAGCAGACAGCCGCCGAAGACCAGGGTGTAGGCGTTCACCACCCAGAGCAGGCCCGCCTCGCTGAAGCCGAGGTCCTCCCGCATGGCCGCGAGGGCCACGTTCACCACCGAGGCGTCCAGCGTCACCATGAACTGGACCGCCACCACCACGGCCAGTACCCAGCCGTAGCGCACGGCGCCCTCGGACGCCGTTCCGTTCTCCCGCATCACTCGTCCCTCTCCTCGGCGGCGTACTCCACGCCCTCCGCCTCGACCCATTGCTCGACCGTCATCCCGTGCCGCCAGTAGCCGGAGGCGTCCAGGGCCTCGCGGCCCAGTCCGCGCTCGTCCCGCAGATGGCGGCGTATCGCGCGCACCACGCCCGCCTCGCCCGCGACCCACGCGTGCACCACGCCGCCCGGCCACTCGACGGAGCGCACGGCGCGCTCCAGCGGGGTCGGCGCGCGCCAGCCGGCGGCGCCGCGGTGCACCCACGTCACGTCCACACCCGGACCGGCGTCCAGGGGCTGCTCCTCCTCCGGGCCGGCGACCTCGACGATCACCCGTGCCCGGGCGCCCGGCGTCAGCCGCTCCACGATCGTGGCGATGGCCGGCAGGGCGGTCTCGTCACCCGCTATGAGGTGGGCGTCGGCCGCGGCGGAGGGGGTGTAGCCACCGGCGGGCCCCGCTATGCCGAGCAGGTCGCCCGGCCGGGCGCGGCGCGCCCACTCGCAGGCCCGGCCGGCGCCGTGGATGACGAAGTCCAGGTCCAGTTCGAGCGTGTCGGGGTCGAAGCGCCGCACGGTGTAGTTGCGGGCGTGCGGCGGCTGAGCCCCCTCGGGGTAGCGCAGCCCGGTGGGCCCTATCTCGGGCAGCACCGGCGCCCGCTCCCCCGGCGCGGGGAAGAACAGCTTGACCCGCTCGTCGGCGCACCGGCCGGCGGCGAAGCCGCGCAGGCTCTCGCCGCCCACCCGCAGCCGGAGCATGCGCGGGGTCAGCGCGGTGACCCTCAGCAGCGGAGCCAGATAGGTCTCGATCCCGGCTCGCATGGGCCGGCTGCGCACATTGCCGTCGGCTCGCCTCATCGGCGGCTACCTCTTTCCCGTGTTCTACGGTCGCTGAGCGAGAGTTACCATACACGTATAAAAAAGCTATCCTCAAGCGGCCGCGGCAGCCACCTGGGCCGTCGCGCACAGAGAGAGGGCAGGACACTGGCCAGGAACACAACGGAGCGTCCGAAGAGGGGGCGGCCGCCGAGGCTGTCGCGCGAGCACATCGTGGCGGCGGCGTACGAGATCATCCTCAAGGAGGGCGCGGAGAACCTGACGATGCGCAGACTCGCGTCGGCGCTCGACAGCACCGCCATGGCCGTCTACCACCACGTACGGGACAAGGACGAGCTCCTGGCGCTCGTCCTGGAGCACGTCGCGCAGAATCTGCCACGCCCGCCGCTCCCGGACGATCCGCGGGAGCGGCTGCTGGTGGTCTGCGGGCTGATGCACCGCGCGTTCGTGGACAACCCGTGGGTCGTCCCGATCGTGGCGCGCGGCGAGCTGGTGGGCATGTCGGCGGTGTGGATGACCGAGGAGATCCTCGGCGCGCTGATCGACTACGGGCTCAGCCGCGAGCAGGCGTTCTGGACCCACCAGACGATCTGGTACTACACGGCGGGGCAGGTGCTGTGCACCCCGCCGCAGCCCCTGCGCGGGGGCGGCCCGGACGCGCCGCACTACCCGGAGGCGGCCGCCGCCGAGGAACTGGAGGCGTACCCCCATGTGAGCAGCTTCGCGGGAGCCTCCCGGAAGCTGGAGGCCGAATACGCCTATGAGCAGGGCATTCGGCACATCCTCGACGGCGCGCTGAACGGGGAGCGGCGCGCGGGCTGACGCGGCGGGGCGGGCGCGGCGTCAGGGTCGGGCGGCGCCCGCCGGGCGGCAGGCGACCGGCCGGCCGAGCGGCCCCGCGACATCGGAGCACCGCGACACCGCGGCACCGGAGCACCGCGGCACCTACGACCTCAGGTGAGCTTCTTCGCCTTCTCCACCCCCTCGGCGAGCCTCTCGATGAGCGGGGCGTAGCCCGCGTAGCTGAACTGCGCCTCGTTGTTCCAGGCCACCACCTGGCCCGCCTTGACGGCCGGGAGCTCCCGCCAGGTGGGCTTGGAGGAGGTCAGCTCGGGGAGCTGGAGGTTGTTGGCCCGCTGGTCGAGGAAGATCACGTCGGCGGGGTAGGTGTCGGCGTTCTCCCAGCTGAGCTTCTCCCAGAAGCCGGCCGCTCCCGGGTTCCGGGGGCTGATGAACTCGACCCCGAGCTCCTTGTAGTAGCGGGTGTCGGGGAAGATGTCCGGCACCCCCGCGGAGAACGCGTCCGCCTGGGCGGCGGCGGCGAGGACCTTCAGCCCGCCCTTCGCCTTCGCCGCCCGGCGCAGTCTCTCCGCGGCCGCCTCGAAGCGGGCCTTGGCCTCGGTGACCTTCGCCGCCTTGAGGTCCGCGCCGAGCGACTCGGCCAGCGCGGCGTACCGCTGCACCGCCGTCAGCAGCGAGACTCCGGCGGTCTTGATGCCGACGCTCGGCGCGAAGCCGAGGATCTTCTCCGAGCTCTCCTCGGGGATCGACCAGAGCGCGGGCGGCTGGTTCACATTGCTGACCAGCAGGTCGGGCCGGAGCCCCGCGTACTTCTCGATGTTGAACTGCCCGGTGACGGAGCCGACCGAGGTCAGCTTCGCCAGGTCCAGGCTGCCCGCCTGCGGGGTGGGGCGGCCGTCCTTGAACTGCGAGGAGCCGAAGATGCCCACGCAGGAGACGCCGAGGTCGTGCAGCGCCGCCGCGGAGGCGACATAGGCGACGACCCGCTGCGGGGTCCGGTCCGCCTTGGCGGTGACCCCCCGGTCGTCCTGGAAGCTCCAGGCCTTGGAGTCCTTGCCCCCGCCGCCGGAGGAGTCGCCGTCGCCGCAGGCGCTCAGCAGCACACCGGCCCCCAGGGCCCCGCCGGCGGCGAGCAGCCCCCTGCGCGTCAGCGCGGAGCCGCCGCCCGCCGCCCGGAAGGCCGACCGGGAGCCGCTCCGTATCGAGTCGTCACGCCAGGACTCGTCCTGGGCTCGTAAGCGCATGGGGGCCGTCATCGTGCCTCGCTCTCATCACGGCCCCCCGGGGCTTCAAACACCGCACACCGGGGGGTAGTTTACGCGTATAGCTGTGACAATGAGGTTAGGCTAACCTACCTGAATGTTATTGAACAGGCCGGTTACCACAGAGGCCGCGCCCGCGCCCGCGGCGAGCCGACGACGCGAAGCCCCGCGTACCGTCGGCCTGTTGGCCTCATGCGCCGTACTTCTGCTGATCGTCGTCCTCAGTCTGGCCGTCGGATCGCGGTCCATGCCGCTCGATCAGGTCTGGCACGGACTCTTCCACAACACCGGCACCGCGAACGACGTGGTTGTCAGCCAAGTCCGGGTGCCGCGTACGTTCCTGGGGCTGCTGGCCGGCGCCGCGCTGGGCCTGGCCGGTGCGGTCATGCAGGCGCTGACCCGCAACCCGCTGGCCGATCCGGGGCTGCTCGGCATCAACGCGGGCGCCGCCGCGGCCGTCGTCACCGCGATCAGCTTCCTCGGCGTCACCTCGCTCACCGGGTACGTGTGGTTCGCCTTCCTGGGCGCGGGGGGCTGCGCGGTGCTCGTCTATCTGATCGGCGGCAGCCGCTCGGCCACCCCGGTGCGGCTGGCGCTCGCCGGCACGGCCGTCAGCGCGGCCCTCTTCGGGTACATCAACTCCGTACAGCTGATGGACTCGACCGCGCTGGACAAGCTGCGCTTCTGGACGGTCGGGTCGCTGGCCTCCGCCGACTCCGCGGTGGTGGTCCGGGTGGCGCCCTTCCTCCTCGTCGGCATGGTGCTCGCGCTCGCCCTGGCGCGGCCGCTGAACGCCGTCGCGCTCGGCGACGACACGGCGCGGGCGCTCGGCGCGAACCTCACCAGGACCCGGGCGGCGGCGGTGGTCGCCATCACCCTGCTGTGCGGCGGCGCCACCGCCGCCTGTGGGCCGATCGTCTTCGTCGGGCTGATGATCCCGCACATCGTGCGCGCCTTCACCGGCCCGGATCTGCGCTGGCTGCTCCCGTACTCGGCCGTGCTCGCCGCCGTGCTGCTGCTGGGCGCCGACCTCATCGGCCGGCTCGTGGTGCGGCCCGCGGAGCTCCAGGTCGGCATCGTCACGGCGCTGCTCGGCGGAGTGCTCTTCATCCATCTCGTGCGACGCCGGAAGGTGGCCCAGCTGTGAAGACCACATCCTCCGATGCGGCAATGGACGGCGCGTCCCGCGCCGGGGCGGGAGCCGCGTCCCGCGCCGGGGCGGGAGCCGCGTCCCGCGCCGGGGCGGGGGCCGCGTCCCCGGGCGGAGGGAAGGCGGCGTCCCGTGCCGGGGTGCGGGGCGCCGTGGTGCGGCCGGGCGGCGGGCTGTCCCTCCGGGTCGACCTGAGGGCGCTGGCGGTCTGCCTGGTGCTGACCGCCGTCGCGATCGTCGCCACCATCGCGCTGCTGGGCAGCGGCGACTATCCCATCGCCCCGCTGGACGTGGCCCGCGCGCTGGTGGGCGCCGGCAGCCCCGCGGACACCACCATCGTCAACGAGCTGCGGCTGCCCCGCGGGCTCACCGCGCTGCTGGTCGGCACCGCGCTCGGGCTGGCCGGCGCGGTGTTCCAGAGCATCGCCCGCAACCCCCTGGGCAGCCCCGACGTGGTGGGCTTCGGCCAGGGCTCGGCGACCGGCGCGCTCTGCGTCATCGTGCTGTTCCACGGCAGCGCGGCGGCGGTCGCGGTCGGCGCGGTGGCCGGCGGGCTGCTGACCGGGCTGCTGGTGTACGCGCTCGCCTGGCGACAGGGCGTCCACGGCTACCGGCTCGTCCTGGTCGGCATCGGCACGGCCGCGGTGCTCACGGCGGGCAACGGCTACCTCCTCACCGAGGCGGAGTTCACCGACGCCGCCCGCGCCGTCATGTGGCTGACCGGCTCCCTCAACGGCCGGGGCTGGGACGACGTATGGCCGCTGGTCGGCGCGTGCGCGCTGCTGCTGCCGGTGATCCTCGCCCATGGGCGCCGGCTGGCCATGATGGAGCTGGGCGACGACGCGGCGTACGCGCTCGGGGTGCCGGTCGAGCGCACCCGGCTGGTGCTGCTGGGCACGGCGACCCTGCTCACCGCGGCGGCGACGGCGGCGGCCGGGCCGATCGGCTTCGTCGCGCTGGCGGCGCCGCAGCTCGCCCGGCGGCTGACCCGCTCCAGTGGGCCGCAGCTGCTGCCGGCCGCGTGCATGGGCGCGACCCTGCTCATCACCGCCGACTGGGCCGCGCAGCGGCTCTTCGGCGCCGACCGGCTGCCCGTGGGCGCGGTGACGGGGATGCTCGGCGGCGCGTATCTGGTGTGGCTGCTGGTCAGCGAGCGGCGGGCGGGGCGGATATGAGCGGCGGCACGCAAGTGAACATCGATCTGTCGAAGAGCAACGGCCTTCACGAGAGCGGCGAGGCGGCACGCATGGACACGCGAGAGCACGGACCGGTCATCGACGAGCGGACGGGGGCGGGGGCGACG
>NZ_JBPQTV010000146.1:0-15297 GCF_051386515.1 Streptomyces sp. URMC 123
GGCGTGGAGGGTGTCGGGGAGGGGCAGGGCGGCGAGGCTGAACACTGCGCCGGCGAGCAGGTGGCGACGCTCGGGGTCGGCCAGGGTGCGCACAGGATCAGACTCCCAGGACGGTGGTGGCATCTGGGCCGGGGCGCGGGTCAGGCCCGCCTCCTCGGCGGTGACCGGCCGGTCCAATCGCCGCGAGAGGGCCTCGAGGAGGAACGTGCCGGCCGGGGGGCGGGGCTGGGTACCGGCCAGCCATCGCGCGACGGTGGAGCGGTCACATCCAAAGCCTGCCGACTGTTCGGCAGCCACCGTGCGTATGGCGTCGGCGAGTTGGGCTCCGCTCCAGCCGCAGTCTTCCAGTAATCGGCACAGTGAGGTGTTCGGGTCTCGAGACACGCTCGATTTCCTTTCGGTATAACACCGTACCGACAGTTACTCACAAGCGGGCAAAGTGGCAGCACGAGTCCCGCATCCGCTCCTGCCGGGCCTGGTGTCCCCGGCAGGGGCGCCGTGCACTGGTTGTACCCGCGCCGCCCCGTGATCCAGCCTGCCGGGTGTTGCGGGCCGTACACCGTGTGGTCGGTAGCGCGTTTATGGCGCTGGCCGCGGCCGATCGGGCACTGCGGTGCTGGAGGGGAACCACGGTGCTGGCCGTGTTGCTAACCGACCGGCCCGAGTGAAGGGCGGCTGTGCCGCGCTATATCCGTCTCGGCAGTTGCGGCTTGCGCAATCCCCGCAGACCGGCCGGCCCGACGGGCACCTCTGGGTGGCCAGCGAACCGCACTATCTGGCCGGGCGCGTCCTGCCCGTGCCCCCGGCCGCCACCGTGGCGGATGCCGTGCGCCGCGCATGCGACGACGCTGGGCTGCTGACCAGCGAACTGGATGGCCTGCTGGTGACCCCCGGCCTGAACGACGATCTCAATGCCTCACTTGCCGAAGATCTCGGCGTGCGGGATCTCAGGCTGCTCAACGTGATTCGCGGCGATGGCTCATCCGTGTGCGCTGCGATCGCCTACGCCAGTAACCGGGGCTTGCCGAACCATTCCAGGTGGTGTCGACTACATGACCCTAATCAGCGCGCTCGGCCGGGTGTGTGGCGTGCGGGGGCGAGGTGGACCAGAAGTCCACCTCGATAAACGGCTAGCACGTTGCGGAGCGCGCCGATGTCCTGTGTCGGGTTGCCAGCGACCGCGAGAAGATCGGCGTGGGCCCCTCGGACGATGTGACCCCTCCGCGGGGTGAGTCGCAGCGCGGTTGCGGCGCGCATGGTCGCGAGATGAAGAGCGTGAGTGGGTTGGATGCCGGCGGCCACGAACGCTGCCAGAGTGTGCGGCAGCACGTCATGAGGTTTGAATGGGCCGATACCGGCGTCGCTGCCCGCCAGGAGCTGCACTCCTTCCTCATGCATCAGCCGGGTCAGAGCAGTGATCGCTGGCAGGCGGTGGGAGATGAAATCAGGGAGCGGCGGGGCCCCGGGAAGGACGCCAAGAGTGATGCACGCGTAGGTGCGCCTCTTCGCCATGGCTTCGATGGTCGCGAGGTTGGGCGCGACCCCGTCGGAGGTGAAGAAATCAGCGTGCTCCACACTGTCGAAGCCGGCCCGAACGGCCATGAGAATACTGCGATCGTCATGGGCGTGGGCAGCCGTGATGAGGCCATGCTTGTGGCTTTCGGCCACGACGCACCGCAATTCGGCAGAGGTGAACTGCGGCTGGAACGGCAGGGAGCCGTGGGTCAGCACGCCTCCGCTGGCCATGACTTTGACGGTATGACACCCGCGCCGACTTCGTTCCTGGACGCTGGCACGCAGAGCGTGCTGCCCCTCTGTTGCTCCTCCCATGCTGTGACAGTGTCCGCCGACGCTTGTCAGCGGGGGGCCCGCGGCCAGGATTTCGGGCATCTGCACCGTGTCGTCCCCCAGGCGACGGAGGGCGAGGCTGAGAAAGGAGCGATCACCCAAGTCTCTCACCGTGGTGATCCCGGCTCGCAGAGCTCGGGAGGCTGCTTGCTGTGCTTCGCTGAGGACAGTGGCGTCGTCGGATTGTTCAAGGTGCACGAACGGTGCAGCGCCGGCGTTTAAGCACAGATGAGTGTGTGGGTCGATGAGACCTGGAAGCAGACAGGACCCGGGCCCGTAATCGGATACTGAGATGTGCGCGGGGAGTTGCGCGTGGCCGGGCAGTACGTCCTCCACTGTCGAGCCTGAGAGCAGGACGGTTGAGGGACCATACGAGCGTTCGCCATCGAACAGGTAGCTGGTTCGGATGGCCTGGAGAGTGCCGGGCGAGGGCGTCGCACCGCTGAGGGGGGCGCCGGGCAGACGGCTGGGCATGGTGGCTGACAGATCCTTCAGTCGGAGATCGTGGTGGCTTCCGAGAATTGTTGATGCGCTTGAGGGTGGCGGCCGGGCGGAGTGCTGGCGTCGTTTGCAGCGGCAGGCGCGGACAACGGCTTGGTGGAGGCGGCGGGGTCGCGCCCAACCTCGCGACCGTCGCAGCCATGGCGAAGAGGGGCACCTTTTGTTGCTGGGGGCCGTTGATCGCCAAGCGAATATCGGGCCGGACGGGTTCGGGCTGTGGACATGGCCCCCCACCGCCGGCGAGCGCGGTGGCGTACTCCCAGGAACGAGGCACTGCCCTTGATGCCGGGGGCGTCAGTGAGACAAAGTCTCAGGGGCCCGTGGTCGACACCACCTGGAACGGTTCGGCAAGTCTGCCTGCCGGAAGCCCCGCGGCCTCAGCCTGCGTACCCAGCCACTGGCGCATCTCCGCCTCCACCCTGGCGACATTCTCGATCTGGCTTGCGTGTGCCTTCAGTGCCCGCATCTTCGTATCGAAGGTCTCGGTGACATCCACAAAGCTGTTCGACATCGGGCCGCCGCTCAACCAGACCTCCGGTACCACCCATGGCTCCAGTCGCTCCTCTGTGAGGAGTTCCGGAAAGGCAAGCGGATTTCGCGCATCCGGATACACTGCTTGGAACGCGGCCTCACCGGTCACGAGATGATCCGGGTGGCTGGGTGCCAGCCACTCCCAATTGCGCTCGGGGCTTTGCGTCAACATAATATGCGGGCGCACCTTTCGGATTACCCTGGCGATGTCCCGTCGCAGGTCAAGACTCAGCTCCAGACCGCCATCGGGATATCCGAGCCAGCAGATCCGCTCGCCGCTCACCCCCACCTCTGTGGCCGCCCGCTCTTGCTCCTCTCGGCGCAGTCGACGAATGTCCGCCTGCCCCATAGACGGATCATCCCCCCCGGCCTCTCCGTCTGTGACCAAGCAATACCATACCTGCTTGCCATCGGCGCACCACCCGGCTACCGTGCCGGCCGCACTGAAATCGACATCGTCAGGGTGAGCTACCACTACCAGCACACGCTCGAGTTCCACTCTGATTTCCCTTCTCTCGATGCCCGTGTGTCATTGCGTCGCAAACGGCCGCCATCGGGGAGGGTGTGGAGGCCGCCGTCACCAGTCCCATTCGGTTCGACACCCCTGCGTCAGAATGCATGGCGCGCGACAGCCTCGAGCAACTGCTCGCTAGCTACGCGGCATGGAGGGGACCCTGGCGCCTTCTGCCCTGGCCCACCGGGCCCGCATACGCCTGAGCTATGCGCAGCCATTCTTCGGGGGCGTCGCCCCAGGTGACCAAATCGGAATCCTCGCGGTGCAACCGTTGAGTCGCGACCAGCGCGAAATCCAGTGCGGTACCCACTACCTTGTTGGGAGCATGGGCCGGGCCCCAGCTCCATACTTCGCCCCCTGGGGCACGTAGCTCAACTCTGAACTCTTCCTCGGGCGGTTCCATCCCCCTGAGTTGATATGCGAAGTCCCTGCTGCGAACCCCCAACCGCACCACGTGCTCCAGCCTCCTGGTCGGCTGGCGGGAAATCCCGAGCGCGTCGAACACGTCCTGGCCATGGGCCCACGTCTCCATCACCCGAGAAGCGGCCATCGCCGCGACCGAAAGCGGACGAGGGGCGAACCAGGGGATGCGTGTGCCGCTTGGAAGTGCGCGCAAGATGCCGGAAAGCTCAGCAGCACTCCTTCGCCATACCGACACCAGTTGGCTCTGCGGAAGGTGCGAGCGCTCCCTGGTGCCGGCATTGACGAACTCTGATCCGGCGTTGATCGACTCCACCGCGTGCGGGGGCGCCAGCACGCCGTCGACCTCGTCAGCGAACGTCTCCGGACTGCGGATCGCTCGCATCACCAGCTCGTCGGTCCAATTGAGGTGCGCGATCTGGTCAGCGATAGTGAAACCCTGCGCAGGAGTGAGGGAGCTCCATTGGCTCGCGTCAAGACCCGCGACCACTTCATCCAGGTCGGCGCGCTCGGCGTCGAGGTCGTCCACTATCGCGTTGATATCGGCCATGCCAACCGTCCTCATCGAGGGCGTATATCGGGTTGTGCTCGATCGTACGACTCAATACATCGTGCCTTGAGCTCTGGTGAAGGAGTGATGCTCCTGGAGGGTGACGTCTGCCGCTTGACGGAAGGTGGGGACAAACTCCCCACAGTCCCGGCGCTCGAATTCCACCTTCATAGGAAGTCCGGCTCTGAGCCCGGCGGGGTCGGCTGCCAACCGGACGCGGAGCCACGGGCCCTCCACGAGCTCTACAATTCCGCCCACAGCTGTGATCGCACCGGCTCGGTCACGCAGTACTGTCCAGCTTATGAGCGTCCCGAAGCCTGACACTGCTTTCCAGCCGAGCGTGGGTGCCGAGCACGTCGGGCATGCCCTTACCTGTGGCGCCGCCAGACTGCCGCACTCCGCGCACTGCCTCACTGCCAGTTCGGCTCTTTCCAGTGCATCAAAGAACGGCGCCGATGAGTCGTCACGCACTATCGTCATCACTCGCACCTCGGTTTCAGCTGCGGGCCTGCGGGCTCAGCACGAGGGTGCTGTGGTGATGGAACACTCCTCCGTTACCGCTCACCAAAATCACCTCATTGTGGTCGACTTGGCGCTCACCACCCGCGCCACGCGCCTGGATGACTGCCTCGGATACCGGCGTCATTCCCCACATGTGGTAGCCGGACAGCTGGCCTCCACCGGTGTTCACGGCTGCCCGCCCTCCTCCGGGCATCAAGTGTCCTTCCTCCGCATACAGCCCACCCTCGCCTTTGGGGCAGAACCCGTAGTCCTCCAGGGTGAGCAGCACCGCGAACGTGAAGCAGTCATAGATTTCGGCGATGTCGACGTCATCGATCCCGGCTCCAGCCATGCGGAGCGCCGCGGGCCCGGATTCGGCCGCCCCGCTGACGATGCCGAATCTGCTGCCCTTGGCGTCCTCATGGACGGGATGGGATTGGGCGAAACCGAGGACGTACACCGGGGGCTGAGCCAGTGCCGCCGCACGGCTCGCGGACGTTACGACGACCGCTACGCCGCCGTTGCTGACGAGACAGCAGTCCAGCAGCCGCAGGGGGTCGGCAATCAGCCGCGAGCCTTGGTGATCAGCCAGCGTCATGGGGTCCCGTATCTCGGCCAGCGGGTTGCGGCTGGCCCACGCACGCTGCGCCACGGCGATCGCCCCGAGCTGTTCGGACGTGGTGCCGAAAGTTTCCATGTGCCGACGGGTCGCCAAAGCGTACCGAGCGTGCACGCCGGCAAGCCCTGCGTCGGTAACCAGGCTGTCGAATCCCCTTGGCGACTCGCTCGGTGCGTAGGCTGCGCCGGCTCGATGACCTCGGCGTAGCGGTGCGTCGGCGAACACGCACGCTATCGTGCTCGCCAGTCCCGAGCTGATCGCCATGCTGGCGTAGGCGATCGCAGCGCACCCGGATGAGCCATCGCCGCGAATCACGTTGAGGAGCCTGAGATCCCGCACGCCGAGATCTTCGGCAAGTGAGGCATTGAGATCGTCGTTCAGGCCGGGGGTCACCAGCAGACCATCCAGTTCGCTGGTCAGCAGCCCAGCGTCGTCGCATGCGCGGCGCACGGCATCCGCCGCGAAGTCGCGAGCCGTCCGACCGTAGACCTTGCCCACGTCGGTGATTCCCAGGCCCGCGATCGCGGCATCCCGCTTCGCGCCACCAGCCATATCGCCTCCTTACCTCAACCGGCAGCCGCTCTGCCGCCCCCGCAGTCGGGGATCAGCCAGGGGCCTCGCACCGCCGAGCAGGTTCACGGCCTGCAGGAACCGCAGGTGCAAACGGCATACGGGCAAGGAACCAAGGCACAGGTCATCACCAGCGGGAGTCGTCGCACGGCCTGGACTGCATACGGAGCCACCTGCGCCGCGTCGGCCGGGCCCTGGGGTGGGTAGATGCCCAGTGCACCACCGCCCGCGGCGGGCGGCCCACCCCCAGACGCTGCGAATGTGCAACTTGCGCTGCGACTACGTGCGATTGTGAAGGTGGGTCGTCTGGGCTGCTGTTAGCCGAGGAGGAGCCAATGCCTCGCCATGCCAACGTCCAGCTGCGCCAGTTGCTCGATGCCTGCGACTGGAACGCGGCTCAACTCATTGCCGCCATGCGGGCGCTGTCTGCGGAGCGCGGGCACTGTCGTGCGGGTGACCGCTCCACCGTCACGCGCTGGCTCGCAGGCACCCAGCCCCGCTCCGACGCCGCGGCGCTCCTGCTCGAAGTACTCAGCCGGCGCCTGAGTCGGCCCGTCACCGCTCACGAAGCAGGTTTGACCCGCGCCCCATCCATCCTGCCCCCGCCTACCTGGGAGGTCGATCCGCTGCGTCACCTGTCACGGCTGACCTCCGCCGAAACCGACCCCGGAGGTCGCCGTCTCCTTGCCACCGCGGTGTTCAACCTCGCAGCCCTCGCCCTCCCCGATTCTCTCACCCAGCTGCCCTCCGACCCAGTCGCGGACTCAGCCTCCTCAGTCCGGCGGGCTGGATCTGCTCGGGTCGAGCAACTACACGCCATGACCCATGTGTTCGCCGAGGCAGCCTCCTTGCACGGCGGCGCGCACATCCGCCCCGCCTTGGCCGCCTACCTCCGTCACGCCGTCCTCCCCCTCCTGCGCACGGACGCCACCGAGGCGGTGCGCCGCGGCCTGCTGACCGCCACCAGCCACCTCACCCTGCTGCTCGGCACCATGTGCGCCGACGCCGGGCACGACGCCGCCGCCCAGCACTACCACCACACTGCTGCCCGCCTCGCCGCCGACGCCCACGACCGCGCCGCACTGGCCATCGTCCTGCGCACCATGGCCACCCACGCCCACAACCTCGGCTACTACCACCCCGCCGTACGCCACCTCGCCGAGGCCGCCACCGTTCACGCCCACCACGCACCGCCCCCTGTGCGCGCCTACACCCTGGCCCAGCTCGCCGTCATCGAAGCCCGCCACGACCGCCACACCGCCCTGGCGACGTTCACCCGTGCCGAACGCCTCCACACCCAGCGTGACCAAGTTGACGCATCGCCCGGCCCGTTCACCACCTACCCCGACGGTGCCCTGCACTTTCAGCGCGCCCAGATGCTCGCGACCCTCGGCGACAGCCGCGCCGCCGCCCGCGCCCTTTCCGCCTCACTCGCCGCCCGTACCCCCACCGAACGTCACGCCACCGCCCTCACCCACGCCCACCACGCCGAGATTCTTCACCGCCTCAGCCACCTCGACGAAGCCCTCACCCACTGGAGCCACTTCGTGGACCTCTACCCCCACCTCAACTCCGCACGCGCCACCCGCCACCTCACTACCATGCGCCGCCTCCTCGTCCCCCACCGCCACGACCCCGACACCCACCTCACCAAGGCCGCACAGCTCACCTAACGGCCCTGCGCGGTCCACCCCAGCCAAGCGGAACCGGGTAACCGGAACGAGGTGGGAAGGTTCTGTGCATGCACTGCCCTCCGCGATACACAAGGGACCGCAAGAGGCTCCTTGGAACGGCGTACATTTGCACCATGCAAGATCCAGTCACGCACGCCTGCCGACCTCCGTGGCCCGCCATACCTGCCGAGGAAGACGCCTTTCCGGCTGCCCAACCCGCCGATACGGCGGGGGCCGACGTGGTACGGCCCGCCCCGCCTACGGGAGACACCTCCGCTGCTTCCCGCCCTCACGCGCGTGATCACACCAACGGCCGTGGTTGTGATGGCGGCAGCGAGCACGGACACCTACCCATGCAGTTCTGACGGCCATTCGGTAGAACTCGACTGCGATCGAGTGCGATACGTACACGCCAGGGCGTCGCCGAACATTGCTCCCTTGCTAGTGCTCTGACCGCATACCTTCGCCGGGTTGGGCGGATGTGGGGCCATTAATGCCAGCTACCTGGCCGAGGCATCCGCCTATGCTTGGGTCGTGCAGCCGCTTTCCGACCGCAGCAATCCGTTGATCACGGCGTTCCCAGCCGAGCTTGCAAGCGATGCCGAGGCAGTCCTGGCAGTGATGCCTGATTCGCGGCTCCAGCCGCATGCCTCGTTCTCGGTCGCTGTCGAGGGCCAGCAGGTTTTGATCCCCGGGCGCCTCTACAACGACGAGCCGCCAACCGCCAGGGTGGCGTCGCTTTCGTCGCGCCAACAACAGCTTCTGCACTGCCTGTACTCAAGGCACTGCGACGGCATGGTCAGGCAGCGCCACTTGGAGAAGATTCTTGGTTCCACGGACCCGTGGGTCGTCCCCTTCGTCGTGCAGCTGGTTGGCGAGTACGTATTGGAGATCCTGGTCGTCATCTGCGATGAACTCCGTGATCTCGCCACGCCCGGCACCTGCGGCCACCTCGCTTACGGGCAGTTCATCGTGGACAACCCTGCTTTCTTCGCGCGCACTCAACGGCGGGTCGTGAGCTACTGGAGCTGCTACTACCGGGGCACCTACGCGAGTTTTCGGGGCTACCCGGGGTGCACTCTCCTTGACCTCCTACGGTCCGCTGCCTCCCACAAAGCAGGGCATCCCTGGCCCAACCTCGCTCCAGCCGATGCCAGAGTGGGCGGCTACTGCTAGGACCCGGCCGGGCAAGGTCGCCGGGCTGGTCAAGCGGCATCGGCGAGGGGACGTCCGCCCCAACGGATGCCCTTCTCGCTGCGGATGCGAGCCCGCTCGCGGCGCTGGGCTGCCGGCACGTCGGGGTGACGGGCATTCGCGTTGCGCCAGCGCAGGTAGGCGTGCAGGGCAAGATGGGGGCGCCGTCCGGTCGGGCGGCCCGGCCCGATCTGAGCGCGGCCAGCGTGTTCGCGGCGCCCTTCTTCCGGCGGTTGACGCCCCAGAACGTGTCGTCGCCGAACCCTAGAAGAGCCCGAGCTTCTTCGGCGAGTACGACACCAGGAGATTCTTCGTCTGCTGGTAGTGCCCCAGCATCATCGCGTGGCCTTCGCGCCCGATGCCCGACTGCTTGTAGCCGCCGAAGGCGGCGTGCGCGGGGTAGGCGTGGTAGCAGTTGGTCCACACCCGGCCCGCCTGGATCGCGCGGCCCGCGCGGTAGGCCGTGGTGATGTCGCGGGTCCAGATGCCGGCGCCCAGGCCGTAGAGGGTGTCGTTGGCGATGTCCATCGCGTCGGCGAAATCCGTGAAGGGCGTGACACAGACGACCGGGCCGAAGATCTCCTCCTGGAAGATCCGCATCCGGTTGTTGCCCTCGAAGATCGTCGGCTGGACGTAGTACCCGCCGGCAAGCTCTCCGCCCAACTCGACGCGGTCGCCGCCGGTGAGGACCGTGGCGCCCTCCTGCCGACCGAGGTCCAGATAGGAGAGGATCTTCTGGAGCTGGTCGTGGGAGGCCTGCGCGCCGATCATCGTGTCGGTGTCCAGCGGGTGCCCCGGAACGATCCGCTCCGTGCGGGCCACCGCGGCCTCCAGGAACTCCCGGTAGTGCCCCCGCTGGACGAGCGCCCGCGAGGGGCACGTACACACCTCGCCCTGGTTGAGGGCGAACATCGCGAACCCCTCCAGCGCCTTGTCGCGGAAGTCGTCCTCCGCGGCGGAGACGTCGTCGAAGAAGATGTTCGGGCTCTTGCCGCCGAGTTCGAGCGTGACCGGCTTGATGTTCTCGCTGGCGTACTGCATGATCAGCCGCCCCGTGGTGGTCTCGCCGGTGAAGGCGATCTTCGCCACCCGGGGGCTGGACGCCAGCGGCTTGCCCGCCTCCGCCCCGAAGCCGTTCACGATGTTGAGCACTCCCGGCGGCAGCAGATCGGCGATGAGCCGCAGCCAGACGTGGACCGACGCCGGGGTCTGCTCCGCGGGCTTGAGCACGACGGCGTTGCCGGCCGCGAGGGCGGGCGCCACCTTCCAGGCCGCCATAAGCAGCGGGAAGTTCCACGGGATGATCTGGCCCACCACACCCAGCGGCTCATGGAAGTGATAGGCGACGGTGTCCTCGTCGATCTCGCTGAGGCCGCCCTCCTGGGCGCGCAGGGCGCCCGCGAAGTAGCGGAAGTGGTCGATGGCCAGAGGGATGTCCGCGGCCAGCGTCTCCCGGATCGGCTTGCCGTTCTCCCAGCTCTCGGCGACGGCCAGTTCCTCGAGGTGTTCGGCCGTCCGGTCGGCGATCCGGAGCAGGACGTTCGCGCGGTCGGCGGGCGCGGTGCGGCCCCACGCGGGAGCGGCGGCGTGCGCGGCGTCCAGGGCGGCCTCGACGTCCTCGGCCGTGCCGCGCGCGACCTCCGTGAACGGCAGGCCGTTCACCGGGCTCGCGTTCTCGAAGTACTGCCCACGGTGGGGCTTGACGTACTCCCCGCCGATCCAGTGGTCGTACGTGGACTCGAAGGAGACGATCGAGCCGTCCGTGCCGGGCGTGGAGTAACGGGTCATCTCGTTGGCCTCCCGGACCGTCGCTGCCGCCCACCGCACCGGGCGGCGTTCGAGGGGCGAGGCTAGGGGCGCCGACGTTGCGGGGAGGTTGCGCCCAGCTCCCCGTGGAGTTCCCTCAACCGCGCCCGTGCCAGCGCGCCCGACCGGTGGCCGTCCGGGCAGAGGTTCGCCAGCGCCTGCCAGGCGGTGAGGTCGTCCGCGCCCCAGGGGCCGGCCGTCCAGCGCGCCAGCAGGTCCGGGTCGCCCCGAGCGACCAGGGCGGCCCGCAGCTGGTTCTCCAGCCGGGCCCGCAGCCGCCGTACGGACGGCGCCTGGGAGCCGGGCAGCAGAGGCCCCCGGTACGCCCGGAGCGCCGCGTCCAGCGAGCCGGCCGTCACCCGCCGCGCGACGGCCGCCGCGTCCGTCTCCACGGGCGCGGCCAGCCGGTACGGGCGCGACCGTACGACCTCCGGGCCCAGGACGCGCCGCAGCCGGGACAGCTCCGCCCGGAGCGTCACGGGCGGCGTGGTCTCGTTCTCGTACAGCGCGCACATGAGCTGGTCACCGCTGAGCCCTTCGGGATGAGCGGCGAGCAGTACGGCGATCTCGCTGTGCCGGCGGCTCAGCCGCAGCCTCCGGTTGCCCAGCGCCAGTACTGCTTCATCGCGGCCGAGCACGGACAGAGTGAGCGCCGGCCGACCCGTGGTCGCGGGTCGCGGGGCCAGCAGCGCGAGCTGCGATTCCGCGGCCCGGGCGACGGCTTGGACGAGGGCGAGGCTGTGCGGGTGGGCGAGCGTGTCGCCGCCGGTGACGTCCACCGCGCCGATCACGCGGCCCGTGCGCGGATCGTGGACGGGCGCGGCAGCACAGGTCCACCGCTGCACCGTACGGCTGAAGTGCTCGGCCGCGAAGACCTGTACGGGGCGGTCGACGGCGACCGCGGTCCCGGGGGCGTTGGTACCGACGGCGCACTCCGCCCATCGCGCGCCGGGCACGAAGTTCATGCGCCCGGCGCGACGGCGCGTCAGGGCGTGCCCCTCCACCCACAGCAGCCGCCCGTACTCGTCGCAGACCGCCAGCAGGTGCTCGCCATCCGTCGCGACCGTGCCCACCAGTTCCCGGAACAACGGCATCACCCGGGCGAGCGGATGGTTCGCGCGGTACTCCTCCAGATCGTCGTCGAGGAGGTCCACGGCAGCCGTCGCCTCCGGGCTCACCCGCGCCCGCGACGAGCGGCGCCAGGACTCGGCGACGACGGACCGTACGGACGCCTCGACGGTGCCGGCCGCCGTGAACCTCTGATGCGCGCGGCGCAGCGCACCGGCGCGTTCGGCCGGATCTGTGCCGGGTTCCAGAGCGACCCATGGATCGGTCACGTTGCCATCCCGGAGGTGAGAGAGCCGCAGAACGGGGCTGAAATGACCGGCGCCCCGGGGCCGGGCCTGGTTACATCGTGACGTCCGAGGGATCGTTCGACAACCGAGCGTTCGACATCGAGCGTTTGACATCGAGCGTTCGACACCCGGCGTTCCGCGACGCTCCATCGGCGCCGCCCAACCCATGACCGAGAGCCGACGCATGACCATGGATCAGGAGACCGACGTGACCACAGGCACCGCCGCCCCCCTCCAGCCTCTCCAGCCCATGCCGACCGACTGGAAGCGCTGCCTGGCCGTCGTGGCCCACCCCGACGACCTGGAGTACGGCTGCTCCGCGGCCATCGCCGCCTGGGTCGACCGTGGCGCCGAGGTGTCGTATCTGCTCGTCACCCGGGGCGAGGCCGGGATCGACGGACTGAGCCCGGCCGAGTGCGCCCCCCTGCGGGAGCAGGAGCAGCGGGCCAGCGCGGCGGTCGTCGGGGTGTCGGCCGTGGAGTTCCTCGACCACCGCGACGGTGTGATCGAGTACGGGCTCGGGCTGCGCCGTGACCTGTCCGCCGCCATCCGCCGCCACCGCCCCGAACTGCTGCTCACCCTCAACCACCACGACACCTGGGGCGGTGTCGCGTGGAACAGTCCCGACCACAAGGCCGTCGGCAGGGCGGCCCTGGACGCCGCGGAGGACGCCGGCAACCGGTGGATCTTCCCCGAGCTGATCGAGGAGGGGCTCCAACCCTGGGGCGGGGTGCGCTGGGTCGCCGTCGCCGGCTCGCCCCGGCCCACGCACGCCGTCGACGCCACCTCGGGCGTGGAGCGGGCCGTGCAGTCCCTGCTGGCCCACCGCACGTACATCGAGGCGCTGACCGATCAGGACCCGGAGACCTACGCGCGCGACTTCCTGACCGGCAGCATGGCGGAGGCGGGGGAGCGCTTCGGCGGCAAGCCGGCCGTGTCGTTCGAGCTGTTCCCGCGCTGAGGAGGCCGGAGTGGGGGCGTTGACAGGGCCGGAGGCCGGGCGCAGACTCTGCCGCACGGAGATCGTAAACGTGCGTTAACGTCTGTTCACCCGAAAGTGCGGAGGGGCGTCGTATGAGGGACCGGCTGCGGGACGTCTACATCGTCGACGCCGTCCGCACACCGTTCGGCAAGCACGGCGGCGCCCTCGCCTCGGTGCGGCCCGACGATCTCGCCGCCCACGTGGTGAGGGCCCTCCTGGACCGTGCCCCCGCGCTGGACCCCACCCGGGTCGACGATGTGATCCTCGGCTGTGCGAACGGCGCCGGTGAGGACAACCGGAACGTGGCGCGCATGGCCGTCCTGCTGGCCGGCCTGCCGGTGACCGTCCCCGGTTCGACGGTCAACCGGCTGTGCGGCTCCGGCATGGAGGCGGTCGTCCAGGCCGCCCGGGCCATCGCGGTGGGCGAGGCGTCCGTGGTGGTGGCGGGGGGCGTGGAATCCATGACGCGCGCTCCCTGGGTGATGCCCAAGCCGGAGCGCGCCTTCCCCACGAGCCATCAGCAGATGTACTCCACGGCGCTGGGCTGGCGGATGACCAACCCCCGGATGCCCGAGGAGTGGACGGTCCCGCTGGGCGAGGGGGCTGAGCTCGTCGCGGACCGGCACCGGGTGACCCGCGCGGCGCAGGACGCCTTCGCCCTGGAGAGCCATCACCGGGCGGCGAAGGCCTGGGCCGAGGGGCTCTACGACGCCGAGGTGGTCCCCCTCCCGGACGTGGCCCCGCACCGCGACGAGTCCATCCGGGACGACACGTCCCTGGAGTCGCTGGCCGGGCTGAAGCCGGTGTTCCGCCGCGACGGCACCGTCACGGCGGGGAACGCCTCCCCGCTGAACGACGGGGCGGCGGCCCTGCTGCTGGTGGACGAGGAGGGGCTGCGGGCCACGGGCCGCGAGCCCCTCGCCAGGATGCGGGCGTCGGCCGCCACCGGCATCGAGCCGCAGCTCTTCGGCCTCGGGCCGGTCGAGGCGGCGGAACGCGCGCTGGAGCGGGCCGGACGCGGCTTCCCGGACCTCCGTACGGTCGAGCTGAACGAGGCCTTCGCGGCGCAGGCCCTGGGATGTCTGGCCGCCTGGCCCGACCTCGACCCCGCCGTGGTCAACCCCCGGGGCGGCGCCCTCGCGATCGGCCATCCCCTGGGCGCCTCCGGCGCCCGGATCACCGGCGCGGTCGCCCATCAGCTCGCCGCCGCGGGCGGGGGAGTGGGGCTGGCCGCCCTCTGCGTCGGCGTCGGCCAGGGCCTCGCCGTGGTCCTCGAACGGTGAGCACGGTGAGCACTGAGGTCCGCGGCCGGTGAGAGCCGAGCCGTTGCCGTACGGCGGCGGCCGCGGACCCCGGGGCCGCCGCGCCGTGCCGGCTCAGCTGTCCGCCACGAGCTCCTCGACGAGCCGGAGGTAGCGGTCCCAGTCCCACAGCGGCCCGGGGTCGGTGTGGTCGGCGCCCGGCACCTCCGCGTGGCCGATGATGTGGTCGCGGTCCACGGGAATGTCGTACACCCGGCAGGCGTGGGCCGTGAGTTCGGCGGACGACGCGTACAGGGCGTCGGTGAAGTACTCCGGCCGGTCCACCCAGCCCTCGTGCTCGATGCCGATGCTGCGGGTGTTGTAGTCCCAGTTCCCGGCGTGCCAGGCGATGTCGCGATCGCGGACGCACTGGGCGACGTACCCGTCCCGGGACCGCACCACGTAGTGGGCGGAGACCCGTTTGGCCGGATTGCGGAAGACCTTCAGGGCGTCGGCGAACCGCAGCTGCGTCACATGCACCACCACGAACTCGATGGGGTGGACGAGGGGGCGGCTGGCGGCGGTGTAGTTGCCCGGGGCGGCGGCGGCCCACTGGGCGTCGGGATAGTCCTGTGCCGAGGGCCGGAGGCGTCGTACGGCCGACAGCCCGCCCATCGTGGCCGCCACGGCGGTCGTCGCCACCGCGGCGGTGGCGATGCCCCCGGCCAGCAGGCCGCCGCGGAGCAGGGCGCGGCGGCCGAAGCGGCCGCCGGTACGGGAGCCGCTCGCGGAAGTGGTCGGAGTGGCGCCGGCCGGGCCGCCCCGGTCCGGGTGGCGGTCGGCCGAGCGGTCACCTGTGGTCGGTTCCGCGGCGGGGGTGGTGTCCGTGGGTGCTCCCTGGGGCGAGCGGCCGCGTCGGTCGAGGCGGACGGTCCGGCGTGGTGGCCGGGGCGGGCTGTCGGCCGTACGCCGCCTCCGGCCCTAGGCACAGG
>NZ_JBPQTV010000147.1:0-15284 GCF_051386515.1 Streptomyces sp. URMC 123
CGCCGGACCGGACCGCACCGGTCCGGTCCGGTCCGGGCGGTCGGGGCGTCAGGCGGAGGCCGCCGTCAGGGCCGCCGTCTCCTCGTCCGTGAGCGTGAGGTCCGCGATCGCGAGCAGGGCGGGGAGCTGCTCGACCGTACGGGCGCTGGCGATCGGCGCGACGACCGTCGGCTGTGCGGCCAGCCAGGCGAGCGCCACGGTGGCGATCTCGGCGCCGCGCGCCGCGGCGATTTCGTCCAGGGCGGCCAGGACGCGCCGGCCGCGCTCGCTCTCCGCGTACGCGGCGGCCTTCTGGGCGCGGGCGCTGTCCACCGGGACGCCCGGCCGGTACTTGCCGGTCAGGAAGCCGGACGCCAGGCCGTAGTAGGGCACGGCGGCGAGCCCGTGACGGGCGGCGACATCGGCGAGCGCGCCCTCGTAGGTGTCCCGGGAGACCAGGTTGTAGTGCGGCTGGAGGGCCACGTACCGGGCGAGGTTCTCGCGCTCGGAGAAGGCGAGGGCGGCCTCCAGGCGCTCCGGGGAGATGTTGGAGGCGGCGATCTCGCGCACCTTGCCCGCGCGCACCAGCTCGTCGAGGGTGCCGATGATCTCCTCGATGGGCACGGAGGGGTCGTCGTAGTGGGTGTAGTAGAGGTCGATGTGATCCGTGCGCAGCCGGCGCAGGGAGTCGTCGACGCCGGTCTTGACGGCCTCGGGGGCCAGGCCCCGGGGCTCGGGGTGGCCGGCACCGACCTTGGTGGCGACGACCATGTCGGAGCGGTTGCCGCGGGAGGCGAGCCACTCGCCGATGACGGTCTCGGACTCGCCGCCGGAGTTGCCCGGCACCCACGCGGAGTAGACGTCCGCCGTGTCGATGAAGTTGCCGCCGGCCGCGGCGTACGCGTCGAGGATGGCGAAGGACTCGTCCTTGTCCGCCGTCCAGCCGAAGACATTGCCGCCGAGGGAGAGCGGATGAACGGCGAGGGTGCCGATGCGGCGCGTACGGGTGGGGGTTTCGGGGGTGCGTCCGTGGGTGTTCGACATATCGGGTGCCAACACGGAAGCGGCGGTGGCTATTCCGCATCGGCCCGTCGGGGATCAGCCCGTTGGAATCAGCCCGCTGGGGAATCGGCTCGCTGGGGCGCGATCCGCCCGCCCGGCGCGTCCGGCGTACCGGGCGCGTCCCACGCATCCGACGTGCTCAGCACGTCCGGCGTACCGGGCGCACGGGGCGCGCCCCCCAAAGCCCCGCTCCCGTTCAGCGGCGGTCGGCGACCGCCCAGGACGCGAGGGCGACGCCGCCGGCCACGGCGAACACCGCGGGCCAGGCGCCGACCTTCTTCGCCAGGGGGTGGGAGCCGGCGAAGGCCGCCACATAGGCCGCGCTCAGGCCGGCGGCCGCGCCGGACCCGGCCTTCCGCCGCCAGTCGCGGGCGGCGACCGCCCCCGCCGCGGCGAGCGCGGCCCCGCCCAGCGGCCGCTTCTTGGTCCATCGGGCGACCGCGTAGCCGCCGACGAGACCGCCCGCCGCCACCACACCTGCCGGGATGCCGGCCATTGGTTCCACCTCCGCTGTCGGGAATGTCTGCCGCAGCCGACCCTACGACAGCGGCCATGGGCGCGGGCTTACGGGGCCGGGGTGACGGGAGTGACGGGCGCGGAACCGTTTCCATCGGCTCCGGCCGGGCAGACGGCACCTCACGGTGGATGACCCACAGCCCACGACCCACAGCCCACGACTGATGGAGAGGAAGGACGGACATGGTTTTCCTCGTCGCGGCTCTCCTGCTGCTCGGCCTGCTGTCGGGCACGGTCGCGCATCTTCCCGTGCCCGTGAGCCTGGTCGCGGCGGCGCTCGTCTGCGGCTGGCTGCTGCTCTTCGCCGTGCGCGAGCGCCGGCGCCGCAGGCACCACTGACGCGCCGCGAGCACCACTGACGCGCCACGGGAACGAACAGCGCGCCGACGACAGTCGCCGCCGTACGCCGAAACCCCTGACCACCGATCCCGAAGCGGCCCCGCGGGGCCACCGGGAGGAGAGTCATGCACCCCTTCGGTTCCACCACCACCCGTACGCCCCCGCCCGGCGCCGGCGGCCGCGCACCGGCCGACACCGGCATCGGCACCGACGCCCGGAGCCGACTGGAGTCGGCACGCCTCCGGCGGGCCGACTCCATGGCCGTCGCGTCCTTCGTCCTGGGCCTCGCCGGGCTGCTCGTCTTCAATCTCGTCCTCGGCCCGCTCGCCCTGGTCCTGGGGTCCCTGGCCCTTCTCCGCGACACGCGCCGCCGCTTCCGGGCGACCCTGGGACTGGTCCTGGGCGCGGCCGACCTGATCGTCCTCGCGGTCCTCACGGCCGTCCAGGGCACGGCGATCTGGCACGTCACCGCCCTCTGACCGCCGCGTACGCGCCGCCCGGCACGCACGGCCTCGTACGGCCGGCCTCGTACGCACTCCCCCAGCACCGCCGGCCTCGTAGGCGCGGCTTCGGACACCCGGACCCGCCGGTCTGTATCATGATCCCTTTTCGATACCGGAGGGTTCTTCCTGATGATCCGTCTGACGACCAACGTCGGTGACATCGTGCTCGCTCTCAAGCCCGACGAGGCGCCGAACACCGTGGACAACTTCGTGCAGTACGTCCGCGACGGCCACTACGACGGCACGGTCTTCCACCGTGTCATCCCGGCCTTCATGATCCAGGGCGGCGGGTTCACCCCCGACTTCACCCAGAAGCCGACCCGCGCGCCCATCAGGAACGAGGCGAACAACGGCCTCAAGAACCGGCGGTACGCGGTCGCGATGGCCCGCACCAACGATCCCCACTCGGCGACGAGCCAATTTTTCATCAACGTCGTTGACAACGACTTTCTCGACTTCCGGTCCGAGAGCCCCCAGGGCTGGGGCTACGCGGTGTTCGCCGAGGTCGTCGAGGGCCAGGACGTCGTCGACCGCATCGCGGGCGTCCGCACCGGCACCCGGAACCGGCACCAGAACGTGCCGGTCGAGGACGTGGTGATCGAGCGCGCGGAGATCGTCGGCTGACGAGCCTCGGTGCGCGTGGCACGGCCCGTGGGGTCCGAGCCGCGCGGGGCCCGGCCCGTGGGGCCCCGCGCGGCTCGGCCGGGCTCGGCTCCGCCGGGCCGCCCGCGCGGTTCATGGGCGGCGCGCGGGTGCCGACGGGACGAGGCGGAAGGAGACGAAGCGGGGGCGGTAGATGCCCGGGTCGCGGTAGTGGGCGCCGTCGGGGGTGGTCCGGTCGTCCAGGCTGTTGACGTTGTAGGACAGCGTCCAGCGGTCTCCTCGGCGCAGGCCGGGGTGGACATGGGCGTTGTAGCCGATGACGTCGGGGTCGCCGTACGTGCCCGAGGCGCCCGGTTCGGGCATGCGGTGGACCTCGTCCTCGCCCTCGGCCGCGCGGAACGGCCCGTACGGCGCGCAACCGCCGTACCAGAGGCGGATCGTGGTGCTGAACGGCTCCGTGCTGTCCTGGCTGATGAGCACGAACCCGCCGTTCCACGGGGTGACGCTGTACTCGTTCGCCACGCCCGCCAGCACGTCGGTCGCTTCGTGCTCCGCTCGCATCCAGGCCCGGCGCGCGGAGTTGGCGTACTGCCACCGCTCGACCCGCGTCAGATCGCTCCCCTCCACCCGGGCGATCCGCATCGTCTTGTGCGTCGCCGCGTCCGAGACCCCGTAGACGTAGGTGTGGCCGTCACCGCTGCGGTGGGGCGGGAGCAGGGCCGAGCCCCAGGCCACCCCCGTCGAGGACGGCAGGTCGTCGACGCGCAGGGGCTCGTCGAGGCGGTCCAGGTCGAAGGTGGCGACCACGGTGCGGTGGAAGCGGTAGTCCCACGCCCCGGGGCCGAATCTGCGGTACTCGACGAAGACGACTTGGAGATGCGGGGTGCCGCCGATGGTGGCGATCGTCCCGTCGCCGGCCCAGTACCAGTGGTCCTCCGCCGACGGCGGCATGATCGCCTCCGGGTTCTCCCGGGTGCCGCCGGTGATCGTGGTGAGCCGGTCCCCGTCCTGGAGCACGAAGGAGTTGTTCACCAGCTTCGCGGTGGTCGGCCGGGTGCCGTCCCGGTTGAGCGGCCCCAGGAAGGTGTCCGAGAAGATCCACAGCAGTCGCCCGTCGGGCAGCGGGAGCGAGTAGGTGGAGTCGCCCCCGGTCCATCCGTCGGGGGTCCGGCGGGCGTAGTCGACGAAGGTGTCCTCGGGCGAGGCCTGGGGCCTCACCTCGCGCACCTCGGGGGCGGGCCGGCCCTCGCACCGGTCGTACGTGATCGGTGCCACCGCCCCGGCCGGTACGGCTTGTGCCGCCGCCCGTACGCCTTGTGTCGCCCGTACACCTTGTACCGCCGATACGCCTGGTGCGGCCGGTACGAGCACGGCGAGCGCGGCGATCACGGCCGCGATCCCTGATGTCCTCAACGCCGGTGTTCTCACCCTTCCCTCATCGGAGGGGTGCCCGCGCCGCATGAGTGCGGCGCGGGCGAGGGCACGGAATGACGGGCGTCGGGCGCCGGACGCCGGGCGGGCGCGCCCGAGGCGGGGTCAGGCCAGCGCCGCCAGGGCCTCGGTGGCGAAGGCGTGGTCCTGCGCGGGGGCGCCCCCGCCGACGCCGATCGCGCCGATCAGCCGGCCGTCGCGGCGCACCGGCACCCCGCCGGCGATGAACAGCAGCGGGCGGTCCAGGGCGGTGGGCAGGGAGTGGAACGGCCCGTCCGGCCGCACCGCGTCCACGAGGTCCGCGGTGGGGGCGTCGAGCTGAAGCGCCGTGTACGCCTTGCGGGTGCTGGTCTCGCCGGAGATCAGCACGGCCCGGTCGTCGCGGCGGAAGGCCAGCAGGTGGCCGCCGGCGTCGAGGACCGTGACGCTGACCCGTACGCCGGCCGCTTCCGCGGCGGCACGCGCGGCGGCGACGAGGGCCTCGGCGTCCTGGGTGGTCAGCGGGGTGACGGCGGTGTTCACGGTGGTGCTCCTTGCTGCGGTGAAACGGGAAAGGGTGTTGTTGGGGGTGGGGGCCGTGGGAGCGCGGTGCGTCGGCTGCGGCTCAGTGACCGGTCGGGGCGGCCGCGACCGGCGCCGGGACGGGCTCCCCGGCCGGCTCCGCGTCGCCCTCCGTGGCGTGGCCGATGGCCTCGCCCGGGGTACCGGCCGCGACGACGCGAGCGTGTCGACCGTGTTCGCCCGCACGGGCGTCTCGCCGCTCCAGCGCGCCGGAGAGCAGCGCGAGGGCCAGCGCGGAGCCGGCCAGTGCCGCCCCCACCCAGTTGGGCGCGGTGTAGCCGAGGCCGCGGGCGATGACGAGGCCGCCGAGCCAGGCGGCGAGGGCGTTGCCGAGGTTGAACGCGCCGATGTTCACGGCGGACGCCAGGGTCGGGGCGGCGGCGGCCTGGTCCAGCACCCGCTTCTGCAGGGGCGGGACGGTGGCGAAGCCCAGGGCGCCGATCAGGGTGACGGTGACCGCCGCGGCGGCCTTGTGGTGCGCGGTGAGCGTGAACAGGGCCAGGACCAGGGCGAGAGCGGCCAGGGACACGTACAGCATGGGCATCAGCGCGCGGTCGGCGAAGCGCCCGCCGACCAGGTTGCCACCCACCATGCCGAGGCCGAAGAGGACCAGCAGCCAGGTGACGGAGGTGTCGGCGTAGCCGGCGACGTCGGTCATCATCGGCGTGATGTAGGTGATGGCGGCGAAGACCCCGCCGAAGCCGAGGACGGTCATCGCCATGGCCAGCAGCACCTGGACATTGCGGAAGGCGGCCAGCTCGTGGCGTACGCGGACGCCCTCGGGCCGGGGCTGTTCGGGGACGAGCCGGGCGACGCCGAGCGCGCCCAGCACACCGAGCGCGGCGACGATGCCGAAGGTGACGCGCCAGCCGAGGTGCTGGCCGACGAGGGTGCCCAGCGGCACGCCCACGACGTTCGCGACCGTCAGGCCGGTGAACATCATCGCGATGGCACCGGCCTTCCGCTCCGGGGCGACGAGGTCGGCGGCGACGACGGAGCCGATGCCGAAGAAGGCGCCGTGCGCGAGGGAGGCGACCACGCGGCCGGTGAGCATCGCGCCGAAGGTCGGGGCGGCGGCGGAGAGCGCGTTGCCCACCACGAAGAGGCCCATCAGCAGGACGAGCATGCGTTTGCGGGAGATCCGGGTGCCCAGGATCGTCATCAGCGGCGCACCGAGCACGACGCCGAGCGCGTAACCGGTGACCAGGAGGCCGGCGGTGGGGATGGAGACGCCGTAGTCGGCGGCGACCTCGGGCAGCAGGCCCATGATCACGAACTCCGTCGTACCGATCCCGAAGGCTCCGACGGCCAGAGCCAGGAGTGCCAGAGGCATGGGGGGTTCACCTTGCAGGAGATTGCGAATGCGACTTACCGGCGTCGACAATACTTGCAGACGCGCGTTAAGTGCAAGCGCTGGCTATGCCTGTGGGGTGGTGTCTCGGTGTCCCCGGGCGATGGCCCTCCTGGCAGCGGGCTCCCCGGGGCAGGGGGCTTCCGGCTCCCGACTCTTGACTCCCGGCGGTGTGCCGGTCCTCGGCGGCGCGCGCCCCTCCTGGCAGGGCCCTTCGCCTGCGCCCCGGCCTTTTCAGGCGGCCCGGCCCTTCGCCGGCGCCGGCGGTGCTTCGGGCCGCCGGCCCTTCGTCGGGCGCCCCGGCGCTTCCGGGCCGCCCGGTCCTTCCGGGGCTCCTGACCCTTCCGACGCTCTCGGCCCTTCCGGCCCTTCCGGCGCTCCCGGCCTTTCCCGCAGGGGCACGCCGCCGGGGGCGGCCTCCTCAGGGGCGGTCGTCGCGGTGCCCGCAGATCCACGCCAGGGCGTCGTGCACCCCCCGGGTGTAGTCGCGGGGCACCGTGCGCTGCGTCTGGTCCTCCAGCTGTACGGCCGCCGCGTCCACCTCCGCGGTCAGCGTGCGCAGGTCCGGCGTCCCGGCCACGGCGGCGCCGGTCACCGGTGCCGCCTCCGCGCGGCCGAGCGCCCACAGATACCCGGTGAGCGCGCCCCGCGAGACCTGGGTCTGGCGGTCCGGCGCCGCCGACCTCACCTCCAGCGCGTGCCGCGCCCGCTCGACCTCCGACCGCGAGCGGGTCCCGACGCGCCGCTCCTCGCCTCGAACTGTCTGCTGAGTGCTCATACCTCTGCGTGTATCCGCCCCGGCCCCGATGGACACCCGTCCGACGGCGCGCCTCGAAGCACGGCTTCCGTACGCCCCCCGAGCGCGGGGGCGGCGCGGCCCGACCCGCGGGCACATTTCGGGCCGGGCGGCTCCCTCGTCCAGGTGGTGCCCACCGCGCTCGTGCCGCGCCCGGGGCCGGTGTGCGCGACGGTGTGCGGTATGCGCCGCCTACTTCTCCCCCTGCTGGTCCCGGCCCTGTTGAGCACCGGTGGATGTGTCGACGCGCCCGCCGCCGCGCCCGCCCGCGAGCGGTCCTCCCCCACCGCGGCGAGCACCGTCCGCCCGGACCTCCGCCCGGAGACCCGGCCCTCCCAGGGCCCGGCCCGGGAGGCCCTGGAACTGATCGCCGGGGGCCGGGCCGAAACAGCCACCGGGAGCCCCGGGGAGCGTGACCGCGACGAAAAACGCGGGGGCGGGGAACGGGACGGGGAACGGGCCGGCGCCCGGGGGCGGCCGACGCAGAACGCCACGGCCGGGCCTCGCGAAGCGGGCGCCGGGCGCGGCCGAGCACCGTCCGCCCGGCGCGGAGGCGGCACCGCGGCGCAGCCGGCCGCACCCCGACGCCGTACCGCCGCGCCGTCCTCGCGGCGACCGAAGCCACCCGCGCGCCGTTCCGAGCAGCCGCCGGCGGAGAACCAGGCGCCGCCGCCCGGAGTGCCCACGAGCGTCGACCAGTTGTGCGCGGCCGGCCAGCGGCATCTGCCGCTCGCGCTGCTGAGGGAGTGCCGACTCCTGTACGGCGGCTGACCATCGCCCCGCGACCGGCCGGGCGGCAGCCCCGGAAGCCGCCCGCCGCACGGAGGCCGTCGGCGATGAAATAAGTTGCTACTATTTTTTGATGGCACCCTTCACTGACACCGCGCGCACGCCCCGCAGGGGCCGCTCACTCGCCCCCGACCTCGCCCGCGGCACAACACTGCTCGTGATCGCCGTCGTGCACGCGCACATGTACGTCCAGGCGGACGACTACTTACCGCTCGGCTATCCCGCCGAGGGTGGGCTGCTGGACCGGGTCGTCGCGGGCGTCGTCACCCTCCTGGGTGACACACGCGGATACCCCATGTTCGCCGCCCTGTTCGGGTACGGAATGGCACAGATCCACCGCCGGCAGCAAACCGCCGACAGCACCTGGCGCGACACCCGACGTCTGCTGCGGCGGCGCGGCCGCTGGCTGGTCGTCTTCGGTGGCTGCCATGCCGTTCTGCTGTACCCCGGCGACATACTGGCCGCCTACGGGCTCATCGCGCTGCTGTTCGTCGGGATGCTCCGGTTCAAGGACAGGTCGCTGCTCGTGGCCGCCGGCGCGCTGTGCCTCGTCAGCACGACCCTGTTCTCCCTGGTCGCGGCGAGCGCCGAGGCGAACGGCGGGGCCAGCACCGTGGTCAGCACGACGGAGAGCCCCCTGCGGGACGCGCTGGACCGGGCGGCCGGCTGGCCGGGATCGACGCTGATGCTGGTCCTCATCTCGGTCGGACCGTTCATGCTCGGCGTGTGGGCCGCCCGCCGTCGCGTCCTGGAGGAGCCCGGCCACCATCCGCGGTTCCTGCGGAACACGGCCGCGATCGGCATCGGCACCGCCGTCCTCGGCGGGCTCCCCCTCGCGCTGGTCACCTCGCTGGTCTGGACCGATCCGCCACAGGCCGCGCTCACGCCGGCAGCCGCACTGCACATGGCCGGCGGAGTCGGGGGCGGCCTGGGGTACGCGGCCCTGATCGGGCTCCTGGCGGTACGTGTCGGCGAGCGGCGCGGGCCGCTCGTGACCGCGCTCAGCGCGTGCGGTGAACGTTCGATGACCTGCTATCTGATGCAGTCGGTCGCCTGGCTCGGCCTGTTCGCGCCCTGCACGCTGAATCTCGGCCGGCACCTCGGCGTCGCGGGGACCGTCCTGGTGGGTGTCGTCGTCTGGGCGTGCTCCGTCGTGACGGCCGACGCCCTGCGCCGTGGGAACCGGCGCGGCCCCGCCGAGGCCGCGCTCCGCAGGCTCACCTACGGCCCGACCCGTAAAGATCCCACTTCCCGGAAGGCGCCCCGACCGTCAGCGCGCGGCTGCCCCGCCGTCGAACAGCCGGTCGACGTACCGGACGAGCGCGGCTCGTAGGTCGTCCGCCGCGTACCCCTCACCGGTCACGGCGTGGTGAAGGCTCAGCCCGTCGACAAAGGCGATCAGCGCCGTGGCCTCCGCCGCGACGTCGATGTCGTCGGCGAGCTCACCCGCACGCTGCGCGCCGCTGAGCGCCTCCACCAGGCCGTCGCGCAGATCGCGAGCGGCGGCCTGGTGCGTGGCGGCCATCCCCGGGTCGGTCAGCGAGGCCTGGAGGAAGTTCAGCCAGACCTTCAGCTCCATCTCCCGTTCGTCGTCCAGCGGAAGGAAGGTCTCCATCATGCGGACGACGACCGCACGCACCGGCAGGGTGATCTCGACCTCCCGCACCCGCTCACGGGCCCGGTCGTAGATCCACTCCACGCCGAACCCGAGCAGGTCGCCCTTGGTGCGGAAGTACCGCTGCACCAGCCCCACGGACACCCCGGCCGTCGCGGCGACGTCGGCCAAGGCGGTGCGGGCGAGCCCACGCTCGGCCACGGTGCTCATCAATGCGTCGGCGATCTGTGCGCGACGTGTGTCGGCATCGGCATGTCGAGTCATGAAAGCAGTGTCGCTTATTCTTTCAGCCGCTTCGGGCATGGCGCATGAGCACACAAGTGCCCAGGTGCGGTGTCGTCAAGGCTCCGCGTCAGATGGGAGCAGGGACGCGGAACTCGTGACCCTCCGGGTCGCTCAGGCACGTCCATGGAACGTCGCCCTGGCCGAGGTCGCGGTCGGTGGCACCGAGGGCTCGCAGCCGGGCCACCTCCGCGGCTGTGTCGTCACCGGGGTACGGCAGCAGGTCGAGATGGACGCGGTCCGGCACGGTCTTCACGTCGGGCGTGCGGAGGAACTCGAGATACGGGCCCACCCCCTGGGCGGCACGCAACACGGCACAATCGTCGGTCACCTCGTGCAAGGCCCAGTCCGTCGCCTCACCCCGGAACCGGGCCATGACCCGCGGATCGGCGCAGTCGACCACCACCGCGGCGATCGGCCCGGTGTCCCGCTCCGGCACGCACCGCTGATTGGGACCCCGATGATCGGCCCCGCTGCGGGTTGGCCATCGGGGGTCTTTTGCGTTCCTGGTGGACGCTTTCGAAAATGCTGGAAGACGGCACCCTCAGTCCGTAGCGTCGAGAACGGCGCGCACTTCGGGAACATCGGAGTACTGAGCGAGCCGGGCCAGGACCACCCGCACCCGTTCCGCTGTCCGCTCGCTGGCCACGTCGGCCGACAGCGAGATAACCCGCTCCGCCGTGGCCGCCGCTTCCTCGGGTTCATTTGCGTCGGCGTAAGCCACGGCCAACCGTGAGAGATACAGCGCTAGTTCGCGCGTGTGCGTCGCGTCGTATTTCCCGAGCACATCGCGCAGCAGGGGAACGGCGCGGAGGGGCCGCCGCAATTCGGTATGGACGCGGGAATCCATAATTTTCAGTTCCTCGGCGCTCACCCAATACAGGTGGTCGGGGGACTCGGTCCCCTCGCTGTCCTGGGCTAGCACTTCCTTTGCTTCCCCGAGAGCACGCATAGCGTGCTGTGCATTCTCGGCGCCGCCCGCTTTCGTGTGCGCCCATGCCACTCGATCGAGGAACAGCGCGCGAGCCTTTGGCGGAGCGTCCGGCCCGGCCCCCTCGAAAGCCGCGCGGGCAAGCGTAAGGCCCTCGACCTCCCGCCCGTTATTGCTGAATTGGTAAGCAAGCGATCCAGCAAGGTGACCGGCTAACGTCCGGTCCTCGGCCTGCATCGCTGCACTGAGGCCGAGCCGATAAATGCGCTCCGCCTCGGCGTGCTGGCCGGCGTCCGACGCGATCCATCCCGTGATCTGCGCCAACTCACCGATTTGGCAGAGGATCTGTCGCCCAATCTGATCGGTGTAATCGTGTTCTCTGTAGACTCGAACCGCTTTTCGAAGCTCCCGCAGTGCGGGCCGCATGAGATCGCCTCCGGCCAGAACGTCGTCAGCGAGCCGCAGACCGTGCACCCGCTGTCTCATGTCGGCCACCTGCCCCATGCCGACACGGCCCCCCGTGCGGACGCTCAAAGGCTCTAGCGGGTCCTCGGCGGGCAAGAAGTCGGCCAGCGTCGGGAGCGGCGGTTCAGCGGGCGCCTGTGGTGCTGTGAGCACTTCCGTGGGCACGCCGAGGGCAGCAGCGAGGAAGGGAAGCCATTGGATCGGCTCTCGCTTCCCGGTCTCATATCGACTGACTTCCTGTCGGGTTACCGGTTCGCCCGTCACTCCCGCGGCCCGGCAGACCTCCCGCGCTAAGCCCGCCTGACTCCAGCCCAGCCGTTCTCTCTCGCGCCGGATGTTGGCCCCAGTACTGGTTCCCATGCCTCCAGTGTGGCCGACAGTTGGCCGACAGCGGGCCGCTGGTTCCGACAGGAGTACGGCGGGACGATAGCCCGCACCGAGACGGAGAGGACGGCGACCATGGCAAGCCAGATAACGGCGGACACGAACGCGCGACGGCCGGCCGGAGTGCACGACGTACGCCCCGCCCGGTTCCAAGGCCGCGAGCGGGCTCCCTTGGGTGTCCTTAAGGCTAAGGGCCACTTGCGATCTGCGGATAGGACATCGTGAACCCCTCCACTACGCCAACGTGGCGTGGGCCCTTGACGACCTTCACGAGGACGCGGCCCTTTACCTGATCCCAGCGGCTCATGCGGCTTCATCATCGGGGCCGCCACCAACGGCCCCTTCTAAGCCCCGTCCCGGTAGAGCGCGGGCAGGGACTCTCTGAGTTCTGCCGGGGCGGGCCCACTGGTTGAGGGCGTGGGTGTGCGCGTCAGCAGGGCGGGAGAGCGTTCGAGCGCCGCTTTAGGCACGAGCACCGGCGGGGAAGCGGGCACTTCCCCGCCGGCCGGACACCCCAGCAACCCCCAGACACAGGAGAGGATCACTCATGGGCGATTCCAGGTTACGCACATGTACGAACCCCGGGGAACTTCGCTTCGTATGGCTGGAGGTGACGGGGTTCTACAATGAATCCTGTGATCACTGTTACGCCGACTCGGGCCCCAAGGGGACACACGGCACCATGACGGTTGCGGACTGGAAACGCACCATCGACCAGTTCGCGGCCATGGGCGGACGTGATGTGCAGTTCATCGGCGGAGAACCAGCCCTCTACCCGCACCTACCCGAGTTGATCGCCCACGCCCACGCGGCCAAGCTCGGCATCGAAGTCTTCTCCAACATGACCGTCATTCGGGAACCGCTGTGGGAGACGTTCACAGCGTACGGCGTCAAGCTCGCCACGTCGTACTACTCCGACAGCGCCGAGGAGCACGACAAGGTGACCAACCTCCGGGGCTCCCACCGGAAGACCCGAGCGAACATCAGCAAGGCCGTACAGCTCGGTATCCCCATCCGCGGAGGTGTCGTCGCCGTACGTTCGGCGCAGCGCGTCAACGAGGCGGTCTCCGATCTGCAGACCATCGGAGTAGGGCGCGTCGGCGGAGACCGCACACGCAAGTTCGGACGGGCCAGTCAGGGCGCCGCGCCGACCGTCAACGACCTGTGCGGACACTGCGCTCTCGGACAGGTGGCCGTCGGTCCCGCGGGTGACGTGTGGCCGTGCGTGCTGGGGCGCTTCATCACCTTGGGCAACGTCCGCACGGCCCCGCTCGCTGTGGTCTGGAACAGTGCGCGGACGGTAGAGGCTCGCGCCGAGATCGCGGCGGCACACGGGCTCAAACCGGCCGAAGCATGCACCCCGCCGCAGTTCCTCCCGAGTTGTGGACCGTGCGGACCGTGCGTCCCCTCGGTGGGTCACTGTGACCCGAAGGAAGCTGGCGATGAGCCGGCGGCGGCTACGATCGGCGCACCCGCATGAGTCGCTGAGCAAGGAGGACCAGTGGACCACGGCGACGACTTCCAGACTTGGTTGGACGGCGACTACGCCGGACAGCCGGTGCAGCGATCGGAAGACGAATGGGCCCTGATCGCTGGGCACCTGCGGCATGCGGCAAACAAGATCGGCCCGCCACTGCCGCTGTGCCTCCCCGGAGAGCCGCAGGAGTGCGGACGGACGGCACAACAACACGTGCTCGTCTGGGGTGCCGCCGTCAAAGCAGCAGCGCAACGCCTGATTGAGGAAGCCGCACCAACTCCGGCCAATGCCGCTTTCGCTGCCGGCCCGCTGTACCAGCGCCACCTAGCGGAACTGCGCGCAACGCAGTCCACAGCACCCGCCAACGGGTGATCCGTCCTCTTCAGCCGGCCCCGTCCGCCCACGCGGCTATCGCTTTGGGCGGGCGGGGCCGCGCGTCGTCGTCCTGGTTCCCGTGCTCGCTCTCCTCTGGTTGCAGCACAAACGTGCCGCGGCCCCACTCTGGGTAGACGACACCGCGTTCCCGCAGCACACGCACTGCTCAACGCGCGGTCTCCCGGGCCACCTGGTGCCGCTTGCATAGCTCCGCCTCGGACGGGATCGGCTGACCTGGTCCGTACTTCCCCGCCTTGGAACTCGACGTGGGACCGACCTCCGACGACGAGCTACGCGACTCCTAGCCCAGCACACGAACGACGAATCGCCCCGTACGGCCGCCGACCGTGCGGGGTTTTCGTCCATCAACTCCATGGGCGCCGTGCAGGGGCCCGTGGTAGGCATGGTGAAGTTGTGAAACAACCAGGGGAGGGGCCGCGTGAAGCGGAAGGTTTGGATCATCACGGGGGTTGCAGTCCTCGCGTTCGGCGGGGTGCTCTCGCTGTTCGAGGACGACTCCGACACGGCGGAAGCCAAGAGCCCTAAGCCGTCCGCTACGCCACCCACCGAGCCCGCGGGCAAGCCGCAGCCGGCGAAGGAAGCACCCGGGCCGACGGGGATACCGTCGCCGGACACCACACAGACGGAAGCGCTCATCCGGGCGTTACGGACCATCGAGCCGGGGCTGGTCGAGAAGCAGAAGCGAGCCGTGGACCGGTCCCGGAACGTGTGCCAGGACATGAAGGGCGGGAAGGATGCCGCCACCGTTCAGAGCAACGCCAAGGCTCGGTTCGAGGGCGGCGCGGTACCGAGCCTGACGGACGAGCAAGCCGGGCAGATCGTGACCGCCGTACGGTCGTCGTTCTGCGGCTGACCAGCAACGGAAAGGGGACGCGCGCGATCAACTCCGCCTCAAGGCCACCCGGTGCTGGACCGCTACGCCCGCACCTGGCAGGGCGAACCGCTTGGTCCGACTGGCTACGCCGATCTCAGCTTGCCCGGCGCTCCGCCGGAGCGCACTCGATCACACGGGCCGGAAGCACCGGGTGCGTGCTCTCGCGTCACGGCAACGAACATGTGAGCCAGACGACTTCACCGTTGTCCTCCGTGGATACGTGATCCCGCTCGAACCCGAGCTTCTCCAGGACGCGGAGCGATGGTGTGTTCCACGCGCCGACGGTCGACCAGAGCCGTTTCCGTCCGGTCGCGACAGCTGCGTCGAGCACCGCGCTGGCCGCCTCGGTGGCGTAGCCACGCCCATGCGCGCGCTGGAAAAACAGCTCATACGCGATTTCAGGCTCCTCCAGGGTGGAGCGGCCGGTGATCAGCCCGCAGTAGCCGATGAAGTCGCCTTCGTGGCGACGCTGGATGGGCAACAGGGCGATCCCCGTGGTCGCCGTCGCGGCGAGCAGCTCCGTGATGGACGTCCGGATGTGCTCGACCGTGGGGGTGCCCTGGCCCCGTTCGGAAAGGAGGGCGCAGAACTCAGGGGCGTCCGACTCGGCCCACGGCCGCAGCATCAGCCGCTCGGTCTCAAGGTGGAACGACATCGTCTCGTACGTGGGCATGCCTCCACCTTGCCCCACGGATCATCACGAACGACAGCTCGAGTATGAGTGGACACTCCCCTCCGTAGCGTTCCCCCTGATCCACTCCCTTCATTACGCTGCCGTTCCGGCACACGGCCCGCCCCGCGGAGGGAGCCATCGCATGGGGTTACGGGACGCGCTGGGCACGGCCGCGCATCTGCACACCGATCGGCTGTGCCTGCGGTTCCCCGAGCTCGTTGACGTCCCTCGCGTTCACGAGCTGCACGCGGACCCCG
>NZ_JBPQTV010000148.1:0-15257 GCF_051386515.1 Streptomyces sp. URMC 123
CCGGCTCCTGGTCGGTGGGCGCGGGGGAGGGCCGCGAGGTCAGCTGCCCGGGCGCGGCCGGCGTCACCGGTACGGGGGCGGGCGGCACGCGGCGCGAGGGCGGCGGCGGGCCGGTGGGGCTGGCCGTGGCGGCGCCCGCGGCCTCGGCGGCGATGGCGTCGAAGTCGACGAGGCCGGTCTTCTCCAGCATGGTGATGTGGTCGAGCACGGTCTGGTTGGCGTCGGTGGCGAGCTGGCGCACCAGGGTGTTGCGGGTGGTGTGGCGCACCTGCGCCACCAGCCCGAAGACCTTGCCGTGCGCGGCCCGCAGCAACTGCACGAACTTCCGCTGGTAGGTCATGCCCTGAGCGGCGGTCAGCTCGTCCAGCCAGCCCTGCTGCTGGGCGTTCGGCTGATTGGGCAGCTCGACGCCGAGCTTGGCGGCTGTGTCGCGCACCCGCGCGTCCAGGTCGGCGTGGCCCACGACGAGGTGGTCGCCGGTGTCCCGGATGGCCTTGGTCGGCGAGCGCTCGATGGCCTGCTGGCCCGCGGGCAGCTCCCACAGCCCCGCGAGCCGCACCTTCACCAGGAAGTCGCGGTCCGTGGCCGAGAGCGGCCCCCACTCGGTGGGCACGGTGCCGGACTCCAGGTTGGCCAGTCCGGTGCCCGAGCGGTCCTCGTAGGACCAGAGCGGGAAGAGCAGGGCGGCGAGCGTGGCGGCCAAGGCCACGAGTATCAGCCCGGTTCCCTTGATGTGTCGGATGCCTCTGATGCGTCGCAAGGTGCCTCCTGCCGTGGCGGCGCACCCGAACCGGTGCGCGGGGCGCGGGTCCCCGCAGTACTGGTACGGATGGGAGACACGTGGTGTTCAGCGCGCTCGCTGTGCTCACTGTGCTCACCGCGTTCACCGTGGCGGATGTTCTCCGTGCGGTCCGTACCAACTCCCGGGGCGCGTGGGCAGGTGGGGTCTGCCCGACGCGTGTGCCGGGATGGTGCCGGACGGGTCCCACGGGGCGGGTGGGGTCATGCAAGCGGTAACGGAACCACCGGGTCAAGGCCCTTCTGGATCACGCCATTCCGGAAAGGCGCCGGCGTGCGGAGCGAACCGTTTGCCACCGGGCTGCATCGGCAACGCGTGCCGACATCGAGAACAGGCGCATTCGCTCAGGAAGTTGGGGGTGTGGCCGGGCCGCAGGTCGCTGAGGCGATCACGATGTCGAGTTCTGGGCGTCCGCCACTGGCGGGTAGATGCAGGCGGGCCGCGTTGAAGGTCATGCCCCCGTCGGGGTTGTGGATCTGTTCGTTGACCGTCATCCGGCCGGAGCCGACGTCGAAGCTGTAGTTCACGGCGTCGGCGGGGATGGACGGGTTTCCAGGGATTTGCAGGCCGCTGAGGGTTGTCGTGCCGCTCGTGCCCTCCTGCGTGGAGGTGCACTCCGCTCGCGCGGCTTCGATGCCCACGGCGGACGTACCCGGCGGGCCGAACAGTCCGTCAGCGATCCGGACGTCGGACGCTTGAGCGTTGCTCGTCACCTGGCCGGTGATCGGGTCATGGAGCGCGCTGCTCTCCACGACTCCGGCCGAGACGATGCCGGGCGCATCGAGATTCATCACCGAGTTACTGGTGGGACCAGCGGTGGAGGACGCTGCGGCCTGCGAGATGACGGGCTCCGCCTTCAGCCCGTACGCCGATCCGTCACCGGCCGCTGCCTGGGCGGGCGTAACGCCCGCCAGGCCGACGGCCAGCAGGGCGGCCGCCGTCGTGCCGCAGCGAAGTGCTCCCAGGAACATGCTTTCTCCTGCCCTGCCGCAGTGTGCGGCAATGTCGGAAAGACCCATACCGCCTCCGCCGATCAAGCCGAGGCAGTTGTTGCGTGCCTGTGGGGAGTCGCGGGGTCTACAGATGCGATGGTGGCATCGACCCTGACGGAACCGTGCGCGGTAACGAACGCCATCGTCCCTCCCCTTGATCGACAGCAGTCCGACCGGCCAGCAACCCGTCGCTTCACCCGCAACCCTGCCGCCCGGCAGTCGGTGACAGCACCCACGCACCCGGCAATCCCGTCTTATGAGTGACGTGCCGGACGGCTGTGCCGAGCGACAACAGGGCACACGGACACGGGGGTTGGGCGTCCAGTCGGGTGGGCGGGTACTACCCGACAGCGGCACGTTTGGCGGTCAGATAGGCGGCGAGCTCGTTGATGTCGTCACCGCTGATGTGGTCCACCCCGGCTGTCCAGAGGGTCTCCCACATCGCGTGGAGCTCCTCGGGTGTGGGGTCCTCACCGAAGGGCTTGTTCCACCACAGGCGCAAGCGGCGGCCCTCGGCATGGGTGCGTCGTACGAGGTCGGCGAGCTCATCGGCCGACCGCAGCCGCTTGTTGCTTCCCCATCCGACGTCGAAGCGCACGTTGACGAGGGGGCAGAGGTCCAGGGGGACGCTGGGGTTGGGCTCGGTGAGGTTGGCGAAGCAGTAGCGCAGGTCGGCGTCGCGGAGACCAGTGAAGGGGACGTCTCCGGTGAGCACCACCGTGACCGGCCCCTCGACGACACGCCCGCCCTCGTAACGGCTGAGCAGATCGTGGAACGGCGTGAGCTCGGCTTCGACCGCCCGCCACACGGCGTTGCGGTCCGTGGAGTAGGGGCAGTCGGTCAGTACGTGCTCCTCCGGGCAGGTCTTGAGGTCGATCAGGAGCTGGAGAGGGGTGTCCACACCCGGGTAGATCCTGCCGCTGTGGCGCTCGGCCCACTCCCGCAGCGGATCGAGGTAGAGGCTGCGCAGCGTCCCGGCGGCGGGGATGTCGTCGTTGAGGAAGTGGTCGACGACGAGCCGGCCGTCGGTGTGCAGCCAGACGTCGCCCTCGATGCTGCCGAGGCCGTGCTCCAGCGCGGTGAGGGTGCCGTTCTCCTGGTATTCGTAGGCGTTGTGGGCGTGTCCGCGCAGGAGTGGATCGATGACGGTCATGATGGGCTCCTTTTGTCGCTTCCGTGCCGGACTAGCCAGCGGTTACGAAGGCCTCCGCGGCGGGAAGGTCGCAGGCGTTGTCGAGCTCGAACCACTGGCCGCCACCGGTGTACAGCGGCGTGACCGGGACTTTGCGGGCGGCGTGCAGCATCGCGAAGACGTGGTGTTCGGTCTGCGCCTGTCCGGCGGTGACCATGTCGTCCACCGCGTCGGCCAGGGCGCGGGCGCCCTCGGGTGTCCAGTGGCTGAATCCGAGGATTTCGCCGGAGGTTCGTGCCGGCGGCAGATCTCGGCTGACGGTGACGATCCGGTCGTGTCGGACCTCGGTCTTCCAGTCGATGGCCGCGTGTTCTCTGGTGCGATCCACCGCGATGACGTTGGCTGTGGCATGCACCATTTGCCGCAGCAGCTCCGGGCGTACCAGCAGGTCGCCGTCGATGTGGGTGAAGCCGTCCGTCCAGTAGGGGCGGCTGGCCGCCAGTGACAGCAAGCTGCCGTTGCGTTCGAAGTCGGGGTTGTCGACGAAGACCAGTCGCGGGCTGCGGGGGCAGTCGGCCAGCTCACGACGGAGTCGTGCGCCGCGGTACCCGCAGATCACGATCGCCTCCTCCACGCCGAGGGCGTGCAGTGTGCCGAGCAGGTGCCAGAGCAGCGGCACTCCCGCGACGGGTACCAGCGACTTGGGCCGGTCATCCGTGTAGGGGCGCAGTCTGCTGCCCAGGCCCGCGGCCGGAATAACCACTCTCATGACGGCTCCTTTTCTGTGACGGGCCCGGGGGCGGACCGCGTCAGGACGGTGAAGGCCCGCGCGGCGTCCAGGTGGCAGGCGATCGCGAGGATGACCAGGGCCCACATGGGCCTGGCGGCCAGCATGGCCACGGTGCACAGCAGGGCACGTTCGCCGCGGCGGACCAGGGTCGCCGAAGCGTTCGGCCGCAGCGCGTTGGCGTAGGAGACCAGCAGCCCTCCGCTGGCCGCGGCCGCCCCCCAGGCCCAGTGGGCGGGCGTCACCCCGGCGGCCAGGACCAGGGCGACGATGACGCCGAGGTCGGCGTACCTGTCGAGGACGGTGTCGAGCATCGCCCCTCGTTGCGACACCGTCCCGGTGGCGCGGGCCACGGCTCCGTCGCAGGCGTCCAGGACGAACCCGGTCGTCAGCACGGCCGCTCCGGCCAACGCCCATCCGCCGGCGGCCAGAAGCGCTCCGCAGACGGTGACGGCGAAGGCGGCCCAGGTGATGGCTGCCGGCCGCACGTCCAGCCGGATCAGGGCCCGGGCCACCGGGGCGGCCAGCGGCCGGTACACCAGGCGCAGCGCGAGGCTGTCCGAGGTCTTGCCGTGGGGAGGTGTCACTGCCGGACACCGCCGGCTGCCGGCTGCAGCGGTGACAAGGGCGCCAAGGGCCCGAGCAGGGAACGTAACTCCAAGACGGCCTGTGCGGAGTTCTGGAACAGCACGGTGGCCAGTCCGATGTCGGCTGCGCCGGGCAGGTTCGCGCGGGTGTCGTCGACCAGGACACATCTGGCCGGCGGTAGGTCGATCCGACGGCAGGCGAGTCTGTAGGACTCGGGGTCGGGTTTGCGCAGCCCGGTCTCGTGCGAGAAGACGACCTCATCGAAGCACTCTTCCAGCGGCCAGGCGGCGTAGGGGTCGTAGGGGGCCCGACCCCAGCTGTTGCTCAGGCAGGCGGTCCGCAATCCGGAGTCCCTGGCACGGCGGACGATCTCGAGCATCGTCGCGTTGGGACGCAGATCCTCGAGGATGCGGGACATCAGGCCTTCGGCCGCGACGCCGAGCCCGCGGGCGAGCCCGTCCTCGAAGCGGCGCTGGCCGATCCTCCCGGTCTCCAGGCCCACTCGGAGCCGACGCACCGACACGTTGTTCGCGAGCACGTCCAACAAGGCCTCGTGCGGCAGGCTTTCGCGCTGACAAAAGCCAAGGAAGCACTCTTCAGTGCTGTTCGTCAGCACGCCTGCGAAATCAAGAATCAACCCATCACGCACTCCAGCCCCCCGTCGCGAGTATCCGGATCATGTTCGATACGCGGTAAGCCCTCGCTTGATGTTGTTCAAAAGTGATTAACGATCCGGAGCGCTGGAGGTCACGGTCGACCTGCTGTCGTCGGCGGGCTTTTCAGGGGCCGCAGGTGTGGTCATTCGAGGGTCGGGACCGGCTGCATCGGCAGCGTGTGCCGGCCGGCTGCAGAGCGACCGGGCCACTTGTACCCGCGCTCTTGTTCCGCCGAGCCCGGTGGAGTATCTGTCCGCTCGCAGCGCGACCTGTGGTCGCTGGCGTCAAAGGAAGGCCCGCATTTCCTGCTCGACGTCCCTGATGTCGACAACGGTCATGCTGGCAAGAGCTACGGGGTGTCGCGCACTCCTGGACTCCCGTTATCGGCGAAACGATTCACCGAAACGATGGATCACGCGTCCGGATGTTCGGAATGTAGCGACTGCCACTTTCGGTGCCTTCAGCGCTCTGCGAGGGCAGTGTCCCTTGCGGAATCCACCCCTGCGGAAGGCGCGACATGGGCCAGACCTTTGTGGAGCGGAAGATCGCCCGCTGCTTCGAGCTGCTCGACCGCAACAGCGACGGTCATCTCAGCCGGGACGACTGCGCGGCGCTGGCCCGTGCGGCGGCCGATGCGTCCGGTTTCGATTCCGATTCCGCGGACGCGCGGCGTGTGCACGACGCCTACATGCGACTGTGGGAGGTGCTGCTGGCCCCCATGGACACGGACGGCGACGGGCGGATCAGCCGGGACGAATACGTCGCTGCCGTCACGGGTCTGTCGGACGACCCTGAGGGGTACGCCGACTCGCTCGGCGTGGCTGTGGACGCGTTCGTCGAAGCCGGTGATGCCGACCGGGACGGGCGGCTCTCGCAGTCGGAGTTCCTCGCCCTCTACCGGGCGACCTTCCCGTCCCTGGCGCAGGAGGAGATCGTCGAGGCGTTCAGGCACCTGGACCGCGACGGCGACGGGTACATCTCCCGACAGGAGTTCAGCGACGACATCCGCGAGTACCTCCTCAGCGACGACGTCAACGCGCCGGGCAACTGGTTCCTGGGACGGGTGGACGCCTGACGCGATCGGGGCCCGGGTCGATCCGAGCCGGCCAGGGCCCTGGACCCAGCGGTCGGATCGGTGGACAGCCACCGTGGGGAACCAGCGAGGGGAGGCCCATGCGGACGCCTACGCGCAGGAACGCGGGCGGGGGAAAGCGCCGGAACCAGGATGCGCGAAGCACCGCACCGGCGGGCCAGGCCCATCAGCCGGTGGCACGCCGGCTCGCCGGTGGTGCGAGGGACGTACCCCGGCCGACCGGTCCAGCCGTTCTCGCGCTGCCCCGGATCGAGACCGGTTTCACCCGCCGGCTCCATCCGTACTGGCCCAAGCTGCAGTCCCGAACGCGGACATGGCTGCAGGACCAGCGGCTGATGTCGCCATCCACGGCCGGGCGCTTCGCCGACGACCTGCGCTACACCGATCTGGTGGCCGGCTACTACCTGGGCGCCTCGGACGAGTTGCTGGCGGCGATCGCCGACTTCAGCGCCTGGTTCTTCGCCTGGGACGACCGTCACGACCGTGACGTCGTGCACGGCAGGTCCGAGAAGTGGCGTCGGTTGTGCGGGAGTCTCCACGACGTCCTGGAGGACCCGCAAGGCCATCGCGGTCATGCGGACCCGCTCGTCTCCGCACTGGCGGACTGCCTGATCCGCATGCGGCCATATCTCCCCGCCACCTGGTCCTCCCGCTTCACCGACCACTTCCACCCGGTGATCGACGCCTACGACCGGGAATTCGACAACCGTATGCATGACACCGTGCCAACCGTGGCGGAGTACATCGAGCTCCGGCGGCTGACCTTCGCGCACGAACTGTGGATCGACCTGCTCGAACCCACCGCCGGCTGCGAGCTGCCCGAATCCCTGCGCGGCGACAGCGCCTTCCGGCGCGCGGCGCTGGCCACGCAGGACTTCGCCGCCTGGTACAACGACCTGTGCTCGCTGCCCAAGGAAATCGCGGGTGGCGAACTGCACAACCTCGGCATCAGCCTCATCCGCCATGAGTCGATGTCGCTCCAGGAGGCGGTGGCCGAGGTGCACCGCCGTGTCGGCGAGTGTGTGGAAACGTTTCTGGCGACGGAACCGGCCGTGCTGGCGCTGGCCGACCGCGCTGCCGTGTCCGGCGAGCACGGCGTCCGGCACGCCGCCGCGGTCGGATCGTGCCTGTTCAACATGCGCAACTGGTTCAGCTCGGTGTACTGGTTCCACCAGGAGTCCGGGCGGTACCGGACGGAGACCTGGGACGACCAGTCCACGCCTCCCTATGTCGACGACCTCGGAGGTCTCCCATGACGATCGAAGCGAACCGCGCATCCGCCGCACCGGTACAGCGCTCCCGACTGCCGCCGCCGGCCCCCGGCGCCCTACCCGTCCTCGGGCACGCCTGGAAGCTGATGCGCGACCCTCTGGCGTTCCTGACGACGCTACGCGACCACGGAGACCTCGTACGGATCAAGCTGGGGACGGCGTCCGTCTACGTCGCCACCACCCCCGAACTGATCGGGGCCCTGCTGAAGAACCCCGACTGCGTCGTGGGCGGCCCCCTGTGGGACACCCTGGAAGTCCTGCTCGGCAAAGGCGTCGCCACCAGCAACGGGCCGCTGCACCGCCGCCAACGCCGCATGATCCAACCCGCCTTCACCCCCGAGCGCGTCGAGCGATACGCCAAGGTGATGGAGCAGGAGGCGCAGGCCACCACCGCGCGTTGGCGACCCGGCACCGTCATCGACACCAGCACCGAGATGTTCGACACGGCGGTACGCATCGTGGCGCGCTCCCTGCTCCAGGTCGACTCCCTCGGGCGGAAGGCCGACCGGATCGGCCAGGCCCTGCACACGGTGTTCGAGGGTCTGTACCGGCGCATGATTCTCTCGGTAGGAGCCCTGTACCGCCTGCCCACACCCGCCAACCGCCGCTTCGACCGCGCACTCGCCGCGCTCCACCAACTCGTCGACGAGATCGTCGCCGAACGCCGCTCCTCCCCACAGCCACGGGGAGACCTGCTCGACGTCCTGCTCAGCGCCACCGACGAAAACGGCCGGCCGCTCGACGACCGCGAAATCCACGACCACATCGTCTCCCTCGTCGTGGCCGGCGCGGAAAACGTCGCCTCCACCCTCGCCTGGACCCTGCACCTGCTGACCGAGCACCCGGAGCAGGAACGCCGCCTGGTGGACGAGATCGCCTCCGTGACAGCGGGCCGCCCTGTCACCTTCGCCGACCTCGGGCAGCTGCCGCACACCCGCAACGTCATCACCGAGGCCATGCGCCTGCGCCCGGCCGCCTGGATCTTCACCCGCCGGACGGCGGCCGCCACCACCCTGGGCACCTACCGCATCCCGCCATGCACCGACATCGCCTACAGCCCCTACGCCACGCAACGCGACCCCCGCTCCTTCGACCACCCCCTGACCTTCGACCCCGACCGATGGACACCCCAACGAGCCGCCGGCGTGCCCAAGCTGGCGATGATGCCGTTCGGCACCGGCAACCGACAGTGCCCCGGGGATCACTTCGCCCTGGTCGAACTCGCCGTCATCCTGGCCACAGTGGCCGCGCGGTGGCGCCTGCGGCCCGTCACCGGCACCGACACCACCACCCGGATCGGCATCACCCTGCACCCCAGGCAACTGCTCCTACGGGTCGAACCGCGCCGACTGTAGTGAGATCTCCTCGTGCGGCCATCCCTCCACAGGATGTTTGTGCACGTAGGGCTCCTCGGCTGGGCAGCTCAGGACATACGTTGCGGTCGGGAGACGCCCGCCTACGGGCGTCGTAGGGGCGGGAGGGAGCCGATGCGGTCGATACCTTCGACTGCGACAGTCGGCCCGGGGGCGATCTCCGTGAATCCCGCGTCCCGCACCACCGGCAGCCCGCTCGTGACCAGCCGAGCCCAGCGCTCCGGGTCGGCCGTGCGCACCGACAGCGCGAAGCCGGACTCCCGCCAGGTCGACCGCTGTGCGTCCGACAGCGCCCACCAGGCGAGATGCGCGCCATGGCCGGCCTGGGCCATCGCCTTGCCCGCGGACATCTCCACGCCGGGGTTGAGCCACAGCACCGGGCCCTGTGCCGGGTCCACCGGGGCCGGCGGCTCGGGGTCGTCCAGGTTGGTGCCCGACACCTGGAGCTTCACCAGTTCCTTGGGCCAGCCGTCCAGCGGCACCGGCGGGTGCACCCGGACCTCCGCGGCGCGGCCGGTGACCGTGATGCACGGGAGGGTGCCGGCCCGGCGCCACTCCGCGCCGCGCGCCCGCCGCACGACCTTGCGGATGCGGGCGTCCTGCCAGTCCCGCACCGCCTCGTACCACGCGCCGCCGGGCGCCGACCGCTCGTCGGCCAGCAGCGTCAGCACCGCGCGCGCCGCCGTCTCCAGGGCGTCCGTGCGCGCCGGGGGGTCGCTCTTCTCGATCCGGACCACGAGGGGCAGGACGAACTGCGGGGCGCTGTCGCGCTCCTCGGGTTCGTACGCGGCCGGGGTGTCCGTGCTGTTGATGCTGCCCGTGCTGTCGGTGCTGTCGGTGCTGGTCACGCGGTTCAGTCTGCCAGCCGGCCCGGGGCGGGGCCCGAGGGGCCCGGGGCGGCCCGGGGCGTCCGAGGGGCTCAGTTCGGCCGGGCGCCGATGAGCTCGGACACCTTGGCGAAGCGGTAGCCGCGGGCCCGCAGCTCGGGCACGATCCGGCGGACGGCCTCCTCCGTGACCGGGGCCGCGCTGCGGGTGCAGTGCAGCACCACCACGGAGCCGGGCCGCACCTGGGAGAGCACCTGCCGCGTCACCCGGTCGGCGGAGGTGGCGAAGGCGTCCCCGCCGACCACGTCCCACTGCACCGCCGTCGCCCCCGTGGGGCCGAGGGCGCGCAGCGTGCGGTCGTCGTGGCAGCCGCCGGGGAAGCGGAAGTACGGCACCGGCTCCGGCACCCCGGAGCTGCGCAGGGCGCTGAACGCGCGCTCCACGTCCGCCCGCGCCGACTCGGGGGCCAGGGCGGGCAGCCCGTGGCAGGGCGTGGTGAAGGCGTGGTGGCTGTACGAGTGGTTGGCGACCTCGAACAGGGGGTCGAGGCCGAGGGAGCGGGCCTGGGCCCCGTACTGCTCCGCCCAGCGGCCCGTCATGAAGATCGTGGCCGGCACCTTCAGCCGCCGCAGCGTGGCGATCAGCTCGGGGTTGTCGAACCGCTCCCCGCTCGCGGCACGCGCCCCCTGGTCGGAGGTCATGTCGGCGTCGAAGGTCAGGGCCACGACCTTGCCGACGTCCCGGGGCCCGTGTTCGAAGACCGGCATCGCGCCGCCGGGGCCGGGCGGCAGCGTGGGGACCGCCTCGCCGCCCGGGGTCGCCGGGGCCGCCGAGGGCGACGCGGCGGCCGACCGGCCGGGGGAGGCGGACGGCGCGGGGGACGCGCCCGCGCCCGGCTTCCCGCCGTTGCCGCCGCCGTCGCCCTGACAGGCGGCGACGGCCGGGCCGAGGGCCAGCAGCAGACAGAGGGCGCCGAACCGGCGGGCGGCGGCGCGCCGCGCCGACAAGAGGGTGATCACATCGGGAGGGTATCGGCGCGGGTCGCCCCGGCGCGCGGGCGCGCGTCCCGTGCGGGGGGCGCGTCCCGCGCCGGGGGCGCGCGGGGTGTCGCGGGGTTGTGGCGGGGCGTTGTGGGCGGCGGCCCGGGGTGCCCCCGCGTCCGCCCCCGGGAGCCGGCCGGCGCCCGCCCGCCGCCGTACGCCCTATGCCCTACGCCGCGCCCGCGACCAGCGGCTTCGCGTCCCGGGCCAGCGCGGTGAGCCGCGAGATGGCCCGGAAGTACTTCTTGCGGTAGCCGCCCTTGAGCATCTCCTCGCTGAAGATCTCGTCGAACCGCACGCCGGAGGCCAGCACCGGCACCTCGCGGTCGTAGAGCCGGTCGGCGAGCACCACCAGCCGCAGCGCCGTCGACTGGTCCTCCACCGGCACCACATCGGTCAGGCAGACCGCCCGCACGCCGTCGCACAGGGCCCCGTACCGGCTCGGATGCACCTTCGACAGGTGCGCGAGCAGCGCGGGGAAACCGTCCAAGGACGCGCCCTCGGTGCGCCGCGCGGCGCCCGTCACCTCGGCGTCGGTGAACGGCGCCGGGGCCTCCGGCAGGCCGCGGTGACGGTAGTCCTGGCCGTCGATCCGCAGCGGGCGGAAGTGCGCGGACAGCCCCTGGATCTCCCGCAGGAAGTCCGCCGCGGCGAAGCGGCCCTCGCCCAGCTTGCCGGGCAGGGTGTTCGAGGTCGCGGCCAGCGCGACGCCCGCCTCCACGAGCTTGCCCAGCAGCGTCGAGACCAGCACGGTGTCGCCCGGGTCGTCCAGCTCGAACTCGTCGATGCACAGCAGCCGGTGCCCGCTGAGGGTCCGCACGGTCTGCTGGAAGCCCAGGGCGCCGACGAGGTTCGTCAGCTCCACGAAGGTGCCGAACGCCTTGAGCTCGGGGGCGGCGGGGGTGGCGTGCCACAGCGACGCGAGCAGATGGGTCTTGCCGACGCCGTAGCCGCCGTCCAGGTAGACGCCGCGCGGCCCGGCCGGGGCCTGCGGCTTCCGCGCGAACCAGCGCCGCCGCCCGCCGCCCGCGCCCGCCCCGCCGTCGAGCCCCGCCGCGAAGGCGCTCAGCACGCGCACGGCCTCGGTCTGGCTCGGCTGCGCCGGGTCCGGCTCATAGGTGGAGAACCGCACCGAGTCGAAGCGGGGCGGCGGCACCATCTCGGCGACCAGCCGGTCGGCGGGAACGTGCGGCTCGCGCGCGCAGAGCGATATCGGGGCCCCTACGGGGTCCCCTGCGAGGGGGGCGGGCTGAGCACCGGAAGCGGAGTACGAGGACACAGCTGTCCAGCGTATCCCCCTCCCACGGGGCCTGGGCCCCGCGAGCCCCCGGGAGCGCCCCGCCGGGGGGAGCGTGCGCGGCCGACGCTTCGGCAGCGCCCCGGCCGGGCCTCGCGCGGTGGCGGTGGGCAGGCGCGGCCCGGCCTCGCGCCGTGGCGGGCGCGGTGACGGTGGGCTGTGACCCGCGGGCCCCGCGCCGGGCGCGGGACCCGCTGCCAGGGTGATGGCGGTCGTACGGCCCGTCGAGGGACGCGCCGCGATGTGCGCAGCGACGGTCGACAGGGCCCACGGTGCGTGGCCAGGCCCGCGCCCCGGCGGGCGGGGGCCGCCGAGTCGGCGGGGCCCGCACCTCTGCTCCGGCGCCGGGCGCGGGGCACCGCCCCCGCACGCCCCGCCGCTGCCAGGGCGGCGCTCCCGCTCGTCGACCCGCCGAGGGCCGCGCCGAGACGTGTGCAGCCGACGCTTCGGCAACGCCCCGGCGGCGCGCAGCCCCGGCCGTTGGCCGGCCGAAGCGGGGCGCGGTGTTTTCGGGCCGGGCGGGGCCGGCGGCCTTCCGGCCTCCCCGCGTCGCTCACCCGAGAGCCCTGCCCCCGAAGCGCGGCCGCGTACGAGGGCAGCGGTGCCCCGCGTACGGGGCCTTGCGGTCCTGAGCGGGCTGCCCACGAGTGCCCTTCGGGCCACGGGGTGATCGGCCACGCTCCGCGCTTGGGTCGGCAGGGGGATACGAGCGCGCACTGCGCGCCGTGTGCGTACGGCTTGCCCGAAGGGCGTCCGCGCGGGGCCTCGCACGCGGTGGTGGCCGTCCGCGTGGGGGCAGCGGCCCGGCTCGCCCCGCGAGCGCTTCGCTCGCCCGAGAACCTGCCCCCGAAGCGCGGCCGCGGCCCCGGGCGGGCTGCTCACCGTGCCCTTCGGGCCGACGGGCCCATGCGAGCGCAATCCGCGCCAACCGGCACGCAGGTGCGGCCGCGCAGCGGCCAGGAGTGACTCGGGGCAGCTGCCAGCAGCCCGCCCGGCACTGGCGCGCCGCGTGCGTACACCTGGCCCGACGGCCGTCCGCGTGGGGGCAGCGGCCCGGCTCGCCCCGCGAGCGCTTCGCTCGCCCGAGAGCCTGCCCCCGAAGCGCGGCCGCGCTTCGGGCGGGCGCGGTCCCGGGCGGGCAGCCCGCCCGTGCCCTTCGGGCCACGAGGCGATCGGCCGCGCTCCGCGCTTGGGTCGGCAGGGGGCATACGAGCCCGCACTGCGCGCCGCGTGCGTACGGCTTGCCCGCAGGGCGTCCGCGCGTGGGGCCTCGCGCGCGGTGGTGGGCGGTCGCGTGTGGCCAATGGTTCAGGGCTCGCACTCGCGCGAGAGCGCTGCCCGAAGCGCGGCCGCGCGCCCCAGGCGCGCACAGGCGAGAACCGACCCGGCCGAGGCCGTGGGTTGCCGTGCGGGCCGCTGCAAGAGTTGCCGCACCGGCGGACACGTGAGCCTCCGCCCCGAGGGGCGCCGCGCCGTGCCCAGCCCTGCCCGGCAGGGGCCTGCGACGGATACCGAGCCCCTTGCCCGGAGTGGCGCCGCGCGCGTAGCAGGCCTCGCACGCGGTGGTGGCCCACCGCGTGGGGGCAGCGGCCCGGCTCGCCCCGCGAGCACGTCGCTCACCCGAGAGCCCCGCGTACGGGGCCTTGCGGCCCCGGGCGGGCTGCTCACCCGTGTCCTTCGGGGCCACGGGGCGATCGGCCGCGCCCCGCGCGAGGGGGGACGCCACGTCGTGGCGAGCTCGGAGCGACGCCCGGAGGGCGGCGCTCCCACGCACTCGGCCCTGCCCGGACCCGCGCGTCGCGTGACAGACTTCGGGCTATGCGACGCCTGTTTCCTGTCACCGCTGACTCCGCCGCTCCGGATGTGTTCGCCGACCGGGAGTGGGCCCTCGACGAGCTGGCCGAGGTGTACGCCTACCCCCAGGACCGCGAGGCCGCGGCCGGGCCCGATGCCCAGGGGGTGCTGCGGGACCAGACGGACCCGCCGGCGTGGACCACGTCACCCGCTCTCGGCGGCGCCGCCCTCGCCAGGGCGGCCGCCGCCCCGAATGGCGCCTGGCTGCGCGGCAACATGGTGTCCTCGCTCGACGGGGCCGCCCACCACGACGGCCGCTCCGAGCCGCTGTCCTCCTCCGGCGACATGCGGATCTTCGGCGTGCTGCGCGCCCTCGCCGATGTGATCGTCGTGGGCGCCGAAACGGTACGCCAGGAGGGCTACGGCCCCGCCAAGGCGCGGGAGGCGTTCGCCGAGCTGCGGGCCGCCCGGGGGCAGGCCCCCGCCGCGGCGATGGCCGTCGTGAGCGCCAGCCTGGACCTGGACTTCGCGCACCCGCTGTTCACCGCGGCCGTGACGCCGACGCTGCTGCTCACCGGCGCCGAGGCGCCGGCGGACCGCGTCGCCGCGGCGCGCGCGGCGGGCGTGGAAGTGGTGATCGCGGGGAAGGGGCACGGCGTCGAGCCGGCCACCGTCGTCCGGCTGCTCGCCGAGCGGGGCCTGCGCCGCCAGCTCACCGAGGGCGGGCCGCGCCTGCTGGCCCAGTTCGCCGCGGTGGGCGCGCTGGACGAGATGTGTCTGACGCTCGCCCCCGTGGTGACCGTCGGCGCCGCCCCCCGGATCATGGACGGGCGCGGCGTCGAGGTGCCGGAGCGTTTCGCCCTGGCGTCCGTGCTGGAGGAGTCCGGGTTCCTTTTCACCCGTTATCGGCGTATCTGACAATCAGCGGAATTTTCCGTTCCGGTTAATCGCCCGCTGGGCAGAATGACTGTGGCAGGCCCCGTGCGGGCACGGGGCAGGATGGTTTCTGTAGGGCCCGTCGGGCCCGAGCGAAGGAAGGGCGCCCGCCGTGTTCACGACCGTACTGATGATCGAGAAGCCGCTGGTGCCCACCGATGTCGAGCTGCTCACCACCCTGCACGGCGACGAGGACACGTCCTTCGTCGTGCTGATGCAGCCGCACGGCGACCAGGATCGGCTGCTCAGGGCGCTCGACGACGTCGCCCTCGGCGAGTTGGACCAGGCCGTGCGGGAGGGCGAGGAGCCCGAGGGGAACGCCGCCGTCCGGCCCGCCGAGCGGGCCCTGACGCACTCCCTGGAGGCGCTGCGCGCGGCCGGCAGCGAGGCGGTCGGCCAGATCGTCGAGGAGCACCCGCTGGACCTGCTCCGCTCGGTCGTGGAGCAGACCCACGCCGACGAGGTGATCGTGCTGACCCGGCCGCATCTGGTGGAGGAGTTCTTCCACCGCGACTGGACCTCCCGCGCCCGGCACAAGGTGGGCGTACCGGTGCTCAAGCTGTACGCCCACGAGGAGTAGCCCGGCTGCCGGGGCCGGCCCGCGCCCCGGCCGGCCCTGCCCCCGGCCCTCGGGCCAATGCCCCGGCCCGGCTGGCAGACTGAACCGCGTGA
>NZ_JBPQTV010000149.1:0-15225 GCF_051386515.1 Streptomyces sp. URMC 123
GCCCCCACCCCCGTACGACTGTCGAAGATCACCCTCACGAAGGAGGCGCCCGCCGTCTCCCTCGCCAAGCAGGGCGGCACCTCCGGATCGCTGCACGTCAACCTCAACTGGGAGACGCGCAAGCAGTTCAAGGGCTGGGGGGCCAAGCTCGGCCGCGCCATGGCCCTGCACGCCGATCTCGACCTCGACCTGTGCGCCCTCTACGAGCTCACCGACGGCAGCAAGGGCGTCGTCCAGGCGCTCGGCAACTCCTTCGGCTCGCTGACCGCGCCGCCCTACATCCACCTGGACGGCGACGACCGCACCGGCGCCGTGGCCTCGGGCGAGAACCTCACGGTCAACCTCGACCACAAGGACCGCTTCCGCCGCCTCCTGATCTTCGTGACCATCTACGAGGGCGCCCGCAGCTTCGCCGATCTGCACGCCACCGTGACCCTGCGGCCCCAGCACGGCGCCCCCATCGACTTCTCGCTCGACGAGTGCACCGTGCCCTCCACGGTCTGTGCCCTCGCCCTGCTCACCAACACCGGCGGCGATCTCGTCGTCCAGCGCGAGGCGCGCTATCTCGTGCCCGACCGGGGCGTCAGCCCCCAGCGCACCGTGGACCACGCCTACGGGTGGGGCATGAACTGGACGCCCGGCCGCAAGTGAGGGGCCGGGGCGCCGAGCCCGCTCCCTGAGCCCGGTCCCCGGGCCCGTCCCCCGGGCCCGGGTTCAGCGTCCCGCCCCCGCCTCGGTGGCGCCCGGCGCGGGGTACGTCCGGCCCTTCCAGGCGGCGCCGCGCCCCCGGTAGTGCTGTACGGCGGAGTCCACCGTCATCAGCAGATAGAGCGTGGCCGTCACCGGCAGCAGCGGCGCCGCCCACAGCGGCCGGCGGTAGTAGCGCAGCATCGGCACATAGCTGAGCGTCATCAGGCCCCAGGCCGCCGCCCCGGCCAGCGCCGTGCCACCGGAGCCGGCCAGCGCGCCGGCCACGAGCGCCACCGGCGGCGCCAGATAGATCACCGCCAGGCCCACGACCGTACCCAGGAGCAGCAGCGGGTGGTGGCGCAGCTGGGCGTAGGCGCTGCGCGAGACCATCCGCCACAGCTGGGCGAGGCGGGGGTAGGGGCGGACGCTGTCCACCCGGTCCGCGAGCCCCAGCCAGATGCGGCCGCCGTGGCGCTTGACCGCCGTGGCGACGGACACGTCGTCGATCACCGCCTCCCGGACGCTCTCCGGCACGCCGGCCCGCAGCGCCGCCTCGTCCCGCAGCAGCACACAGCCGCCGGCCGCGGCCGCCGTGCGCGCCCCCGGGGTGTTGACCCAGCGGAAGGGGTAGAGCTGGGCGAAGAAGTAGACGAACGCCGGAACGATCAGCCGCTCCCAGAAGGTCTCCGCGCGCAGCCGCGCCATCTGGGAGACCAGGTCCAGTCCCCGGCTGCGGGCGGCGCTCACCAGCTCCCGCAGGCTGTCCGGGGCATGGGCGATGTCCGCGTCCGTGAGCAGCAGGTACTCGGGCCGCCGGGCGCCCGCGCGGGCCAGGGCCATGCCGTGGCGCACGGCCCACAGCTTCCCCGTCCAGCCGGGCCCCGGCTCGCCGGGGGAGGCCACGGTCAGCGGCAGCCCGCCGTGCCGCTCGGCGAGCTCCCGGGCGAGGTCCCCGGTGCCGTCCGTACTGCCGTCGTCGATCAGGAAGATCTCCGCCGGGCCCGGGTAGTCCTGGGCCAGCAGCGAGGGCAGGCTCAGGGGCAGCACCTCCGCCTCGTCCCGGGCCGGCACCACCACCGCCACGGCCGGCCAGTCCGCGGGCTCCGAGCGGTCCGGCAGCCGGACGTTCGTACGCCAGAAGAAGCCCTGGCCCAGCACCAGCCAGCCCCATGCGGCCAAGGACACCACGGTGATCCACATCAGCGCGCTCATCCGTGGCAGTCTGCCCGACCCGGCGTCCGGCTGCGGGGATACCGGGCGCATCCATTAAAGTGACCGAGTGAAGATCGCGCTGATGGACTCCGGAATCGGTCTCCTGCCGGCCGCGGCCGCCGTGCGCCGCCTGCGGCCGGACGCCGCTCTCGTGCTCTCGTCCGACCCCGACGGCATGCCCTGGGGCCCCCTGACGCCGCAGGCCATCACCGAGCGCGCGCTCGTCGTCGCCCGGGCCGCCGCCGAACACCGCCCCGACGCGCTGATCGTCGCCTGCAACACCGCCTCCGTGCACGCCCTGCCCGCCCTCCGCGCCGAGCTGGAGCCGGACCTCCCGGTCATCGGCACCGTGCCGGCGATCAAGCCGGCGGCGGCCGGCGGCGGCCCGATCGCCGTCTGGGCCACCCCCGCCACCACGGGCAGCCCCTACCAGCGCCGGCTGATCGCCGAGTTCGCCCAGGGCGTCGCCACCACCGAGGTGCCCTGCTGGGGACTGGCCGAGGCGCTCCAGCACGCCGACGAAGCCGCCGTCGACGCGGCGGTGGCCGCCGCGGCGGCCCTCACCCCCGACGACGTCCGGGCCGTCGTCCTGGGCTGCACCCACTACGAGCTCGTGGCCGACCGCATCCGGGCCGCCGTGCAGCCCCCGGGGGCGGAGCCCCTCGCGCTGTACGCCTCGGCCGACGCGGTCGCCGCCCAGGCGCTGCGCCGGATCGGTGCCGAGCCGGCCCCCGCCGCCGAGCCGTCCGACGAGCTGGTGGTGCTGCTCAGCGGGCGGCGCGCGGCGCTCCCGGACGCGGCCCACGCCTACGTCGAAGGCCGTACGCTCACCCGCGCCACCGCCGCACGCGCCTGACCGTTTCCGCACGCGCACGACCACTCCCCGGCGGGCCCCGACCACCACGCTCTCCGTACGGGTGTACGGAGCCGGTGTCCCCCGTTGGGACCAGTCGGACCCGGGTTCCGCGCAAGGCGCCAGGTCAGTGCCGCTGCCCGGGGCGACGCCCGGGACAGCCGGGCCCGCCGGCGCGCGCGGGTCGCGAGTGGCCTCTCCCAACCCCCTGCTGGAACAGCGGATCGTGGGTAGGCTCGGGCCCATGAGGGACCTTCCCCACGACGGAAACCCCGGCACACCCGATACCTCTCCCGAGGTGTGGACGGGGCGCGCGACCAATCGCGTGCAGTGGCTGCTCGCGGCGGCGGGAGCCGGATGCATGGCCCTGGGAATCGAGCTCGCGGTCGACTCCCCATGGACGTCCGGAGTCACCGCCCTGCTCATGTCGGTGATCGGCTGTGTGGCCGCCGGACTGCTGATGCTCTTCGGCACCCTGGCGTTCGTCCACGTGGCCGTGCGGGTCGACCAGGACGCGCTGGAAGTGCGGTGCGGCCACATCGGGGTGCCCCGGCGCCGGATTCCCCTGGACCACGTGGTGGGCGCGGCCTTCGCACCGAGGGTCACCCCCTATCAGTGGGGCGGCTGGGGCTACCGCTGGCGCCCCGAGATGGGCACCGCCGTCATCGTGCGGCGCGGCGAGGGCCTGGTGCTGGAGCTCGGGGACGGCCGCCGGTTCACGGTGACGGTGGACGACGCGGAGAAGGCCGTCGAGATCATTCGCGACCGGCTGCGCTTCTCGGCCGATCGCGGCGCCCGCGCCTGAGGCGCTCGGTCGCCGAGGTGACTGACCCTGGGGCGGTTCGCGTCGGCCCGGCGCGGCAGGCCCTAGTCTCGACGCATGGCGACGCCCGAATTCATTCGCGCCCTGCGCGAGACCGCCGGACAGCAACTGCTCTGGCTCCCCGGGGTCAGTGCCATCGTCTTCGACGACGAGGGGCAGGTGCTCCTCGGCCAGCGCTCGGACACCGGCCGCTGGTCCATCATCGGAGGCATCGCCGACCCCGGGGAACAGCCCGCGCAGACGGCCGTGCGCGAGGTGTTCGAGGAGACCGGGGTGGAGTGCGTGCCCGAGCGCGTCATCCTCGTCCAGGCGCTCTCCCCGGTCCGCTACCCCAACGGCGACCGCTGCCAGTTCATGGACATCGCCCTGCGCTGCCGGGCGGTGGGCGGCCGGGCCCGGGTCAACGACGACGAGTCGCTGGCCGTGGGCTGGTTCCGGCTGGACGCGCTGCCGGACCTGGAGGACTTCGCTCTGCTGCGCATCAAACAGGCGCTGGAGGAGGGGCCGGCCTGGTTCGAACCGGCCCCCGAGGCGGCCGCCTGGGCGACCGGGGGCTGACCCCCGGCCCGGACCCGTACGGGAACCTCAGCGCCCCCAGCGCAGGCCGGGCGTGGCCACCGGCGCGTCCCACAGCCGGAGCAGCTCCTCGTCCGCCCGGCAGAGCGTCACCGAGCAGCCCGCCATGTCGAGCGCCGTCACATGGTTGCCGACCAGCGTGCGGGCCACCGGCACGCCCCGCTCGGTGAGCACCCGCTGCACCTCGGCGTTGAACCCGTAGAGCTCCAGCAGCGGGGTGGCGCCCATGCCGTTGACCAGTACCAGCACGGGCCCGTCGGGGCGCAGGTCCTCGAGCACCGCGTCCACCGCGAAGTCCGCGATCTCGCGGGCCGTCATCATGGCCCGCCGCTCCCGGCCCGGCTCGCCGTGGATGCCGATGCCCAGCTCCAGCTCCCCGGGCGGCAGATCGAAGGTCGGGCTGCCCTTGGCCGGGGTGGTGCACGCGCTCAGCGCCACCCCGAGGCTGCGGCAGGACTCGTTGACCCGCCGCGCGATCGCCGCGACCCGGTCCAGCGGGGCGCCCTCCTCGGCGGCGGCGCCCGCCATCTTCTCCACGAACAGGGTCGCCCCGGTGCCGCGCCGCCCCGCGGTGTACAGGCTGTCGGTGACCGCCACGTCGTCGTTGACCAGCACGCTGGCGACCTGGACGCCCTCGTCCTCGGCCAGCTCCGCGGCCATGGTGAAGTTCATGACGTCGCCCGTGTAGTTCTTGACCACGAAGAGCACGCCCCGGCCGCTGTCCACGGCCGCCGCGGCCCGCACCATCTGGTCCGGCACGGGGGAGGTGAACACCTCCCCGGGGCAGGCGGCGTCGAGCATGCCGGGCCCCACGTATCCGCCGTGCAGCGGCTCGTGCCCGGAGCCGCCGCCGGACACCAGCGCCACCTTGCCGGCGACGGGGGCGTCCCGCCGTACGATCACGCGCCTGTCGACGTCGACGATCAGTTCGGGATGGGCCGCGGCCATGCCCCGCAGGGCGTCCGCCACCACCGTCTCGGGAACATTGATCAACATACGCATGATCCACGACCTCCGGATGACCGTCCGCGGCCGGGGCGGCACGCCCCACCGCCGGTCCGCCGCCGGGGGGGGGGCGGACCGGGCCAGTATCGCGTTGATCAGCGGCTGGCGTATCGCGCGATCAGCGGGTCGTGCCGGTGCTCCACGAGTGGGCCACGTCCACGACGAGGTGGTTGCCCGTCTGGAAGACCCGGAACGGCAGCCGGGCGCGCACGCCCAGGCCGATCTGGGTGTCGCCCTCGAAGCTGCCGGCGAACCGGGTGTCGCGGAAGGTGCGGTAGCCGGAGATGTCGACGCCGGGCAGCGGCTGGCGGACCCGGCCGGCGTAGGTCGGGGTGCCGGTCTCGGGGTCGTAGCTCGGCGCGGCCACCCGCACCTCGAGTATGGCGCCGCCGCCCACGGGCACGAGGTCGCCGGAGCCGTCCTGGTGGAGCTGGTCGACGTACCCCACGCGGTAGCCGATCGGGTTCGCGGCGGTGCCGCGGACGTCCAGGACCATCCGGTCGAAGCAGTCGTGCCGCCCGGTCCTGATGTCCAGCAGCGGCTTGTAGTCGGAGTCGGTGGCCGTCTTGTCGGCGCTGCCCCAGGCGGCGTCGCAGGTCACCGCGTACGCCGTGGAGGCGGAGGCCGGTGTGGTCGCGGCCAGGCCGAGGCCGGCCAGGGTCAGTGCGGTCAGCGCGGCGCTCAGTCGTCGCATCGCTTTCCCCCCAGTGTCGAGTTGTCGGGTGTGTGAGTGGTGCGCGTGGCGGCGGAAAGGGCCGCCGCTGCGGGGAGTTGGACGGCCGGCACCGGCGAGGGGTTGCCCGGACGGCCACGTGAATGTCGCGATCGGGCCACGCGCCCGCCATCCCCCGTACGTCCGCCCCCGTACGCCCGCGTACCCCGGTACGGGCGGCGCACCCCTCGCCGCGCGGCATCCGGGCGCACGGGCGGCGGAATCGGGGCGCCCGGGTGGCGACATCGGGGTGTCCGGCGGTGGGATCGGGGGTGCCCGGGGCGACGGCGCTGTGCTAGACATGGCTTGATCGGATATGAACCGGTTTTGATCAGGTCGTTCGTGCCGACGGCGCCCCGGGCACGGGCACGGGTACGAGCCCGGTGGCCGCGGGGTCGTCCGCCGAACGCCGGGACCCGAGAAAAGAGTTCAGCGCGTGGCCGCACACCAGGGAACCAGCCGAACCAGCCGTTGGATACGCCGCTTCCACCCCTCCGACGAGAGCCGGGTGCGGCTCGTCTGTCTGCCGCACGCCGGGGGCTCCGCCCCGTTCTACTTCCCGATGTCGCGGGCGCTCGCCCCGGCCGTGGACGTCCTGACGGTGCAGTACCCCGGCCGGCTGGACCGCCAGGACGAGCCGCTCATCGAGGACATGGGCACCTACGCCGACACCCTCGTGGCGGAGCTGCGGCCCTGGCTCGACCGGCCCACCGCCTTCTTCGGGCACAGCATGGGGGCCGTCCTCGGCTTCGAGGTGATCCGGCGGCTGGAGCGGGACCCGGCCCCCGGCGCCGGCCGCCCCGTCCGGCTGTTCGCCTCCGGCCGCAGGGCGCCGTCCTGCCTGCGGGACGACGCGGTGCACCGGCGGGACGACGACGGCATCGTGGCGGAGATGCGGGCGCTCAGCGGCACGGACTCGCGCGTCCTCGGCGACGAGGAACTTCTGCGCATGGTGCTGCCCGCGATCCGCGCCGACTACATCGCGGTCGAGACGTACCGCGCCGGGGCCGACGCCACGATCCGCACCCCCGTGACCGTGCTGACCGGGGACAACGACCCCAGGACCCGCCTCGACGAGGCCCAGGCCTGGCACGCGCACACCACCGGCGGCTTCGACATCCACATCTTCGCCGGCGGTCACTTCTTCCTCACCGACCACCAGGAGGAGATCGTCAAGGTCGTGCTGGGGGAGCTGTCGGCGCTCGGCTGACGGCCGCGGGGCGCACGGCCTTCGGTCGTACGAGAGCTCGCGCGGCTCTCGTACTCAGCCGAGCAGCCCCCGCTCCATCGCCTTGATCACCGCCGCCGTGCGGTCGGACACCCCCAGCTTCCTGAAGGCGCGCAGCAGGTGCGTCTTCACCGTCGCCTCGCTGATGAACAGCTCCTTTCCGATGTCGGCGTTGGTCCTGCCCCGGCTCACCAGGCGCAGGACCTCGCACTCCCGGGACGACAGCGCCGACTGCTCCACGACCCGGGCCCGGAAGAGCTTGGGCGCCAGGGAGGGTGTCAGCACGGTCTCGCCCCGGGCGGCCGCGTGCACGGCGGCGATCAGCTCCGCGCGGGAACTGCCCTTCAGCAGATAGCCGGCCGCGCCCGCCTCCACCGCCCGCAGGATGTCGGTGTCGCTCTCATAGGTGGTGAGGATGACCACCTTGCTCCCGGGCGAGCGGCGCAGGATGTGCCCGGTGGCCGCGACGCCGTCCATGCCGCCCATGCGCAGGTCCAGCAGTACGACGTCCGGCGCGATGGCGGCGGCCACGGTCACCGCCTCCTCGCCGGAGCCGGCCTGGCCGACCACGCGAATCCCCTCGGCGGTCTCCAGGATCGCGCAGAGCCCCTCGCGCACCACGGGGTGGTCGTCGGCGAGGAGCACCCCGATCGCCCGCTCGGCGGGGGCGGGTTCGGCCGTCACGGGCACCCGCCCCGCCCCCGTCGCCTCAGTACACATCGACCGTCTCCTCCGTCACCCGGCCGCCGATGGGCGCCGGCACCGTCACCTCGACCCGGGTGCCGGCCCCGGGGCGGCTGCGTACGGTCACGGTGCCGCCGATCTCGGCGACCCGGGCCCGCATGCCCCGCAGACCGTATCCTCCGTCGGCGCCGCCCGGGGCCCGGGCGTCCGAGCCCTCGCCGCCCGGGGCCGCGAACCCCGCGCCGTCGTCCTGGACGGCGAGGCGCACGGCGCTGTCCCCGAAGGTCAGCGCGACCTCGACCCGGTGGGCCGACGCCGCGTGCTTGCGCACATTGGCGATCGCCTCCTGGGCCGCGCGCAGCAGCACCACGGTGGTCGCCATCGGCAGCGGCCGCTCCGTGCCCTCCACCGCGCAGCGCGCCTCCACACCGGTCTGCGCCACCAGGCCGTCCGCCTGCCGGCGCACGGCCTGCGCCAGTGAACTCTCCCGCAGCGGCGGGGGCGTCAGCGCGGCGACGAAGTCCCGGGCCTCGGCCAGGCTCTCCGTGGCCACGCGCTCGGCGAGCCCCAGATGGGTCAGCGCGCGCTCCGGCGCGGTCCGCACCTCCGCCCCCGCGGCCTGGACGAGGCTGATGATGCTGGTCAGCCCCTGGGCCAGGGTGTCGTGGATCTCCCGGGCCAGCCGCTCCCGCTCGGCGGCCACCCCCGCCTCGCGCGAGAGCCGCGCGCCGCGCTCGCGATGGCGCCGCAACTCCTCGATGAGCGCGGCGCGCTCCGCGCTCTGCCGCACGACCCGGCCGATCCACAGCCCGAGGAAGACCGAGAGCGCCAGGCCGAGCAGCGACAGGGGCAGCACGGTGAGCACGTCGGGCACCAGCCGGCCGCCGTGCAGCCACACCGCGGCGGTGGGCAGCAGATTGGTCGGCACGGCGAGCGCGACGGCGGTGCGGGTGGGCAGCGCCATCAGCAGCATCGGCACGACCGTGAACCCCGCGAACGCCGCGACGGGCGCGGCGGCCACCGCCGTGCCGAAGAGCAGCAGCAGCCCCGCCGCGAAGACGGCGTTGCGGCCGCCCGCGGCGCGGCCGGCCGCCCCGGCGCGCATCCGGCTCCGGCCGATGGCGGCGTACCAGGGGATGGCCAGCGTCAGCGCGCCGATGGCGACCGCGCGGTGGCCGCGCCCCCCGCCGGAGGCGAACAGCAGGGCGGTGGTGACGAGATAGGAGATGGCGAAGTAGCCGTCCCACAGGGCGTACCAGCCGACCCGGGCTGTCGCCGTCGGGTCCGGCGCCGCCGTCCCCGGCACGTCCTCGGCCGCGTCGACCGGTGGGTGATTGCGCATCCCCCACTCCTACCACCTGCGACAACGCTCGCTGTCCACCGGTCGACGGACAGCGGAACCCGTCGTTCGGTCGTCTCTCCCCGACCGGGCGCCGACCTAGCGTGGAACACATGGGAAACGGCCCGCGGAACGGGCCGTACGACCGCATCCATCACTCGACGAGCGCACCGCCGGACAGCACCACGTGCGTGTTCCCGTGCCGTGAACCGGAAGGCCCAGCACCACCTATGAGTCCGTTCCTGACCGCCCTGATCGCCGGCGGATCGATCCTGATCGTCATCCTCGCGACCGACCTCGGCCGGCGCCGGGTCACCCGACCGCGCCTGATCCGGTCCGTCATCGCGGTGTTCGTCATCCTCGGGCTGTGCGTGCACTCGCTGCCGCTCGGCGGCAACGACCCCTCGCTGCAACTCCTCGGCATCGGCACCGGCGTGATCTGCGGGCTGGTGGCCGCCGCGCTGATGCCCGTGGAGTGGGACGCCTCCGGCGCGGCCCACACCGTCGCCGGGTTCGGCTACGCGGCCCTGTGGGCGGCCCTGTCCGCCGCGCGCGTCCTCTTCGCCTACGGGTCGGAGCACTGGTTCAACGACGGAATGATCCGGTTCAGCATGGAGTACGAGATCAGCGGGGCCGACGCGTACTCCAACGCGTTCGTCTTCATGGCGCTGGCCATGGCGCTGACCCGGACCGCGGCCATCGTGGCCCGGTGCCGCGGCCGGAACGGGGCGCGGCAGTGGAGCGCGTGAGCGACCCGGCGCTGCGGCCGCCCCGGCACCGCGTCGAGCGCCGGGCCATCGGGTGGTGGACCCTCCAGGCGACGCTGTGGGCCCTGCCGCTCCCGCTGACCCTCGGGGTACTGCACCTGTGCATCCCGCCCGCGCGCCCGGTTTTCGGCCCGCTCCTCCTGGCCGCCGCGGTCCCCGGTGCCCTCCTGGTCGCGGTCATGCCGCGCTGGCGCTACGCCGTGCACCGCTGGGAGGTCACCGAGGAGGCGGTGTACGCGGCCTCCGGCTGGCTGTGGCAGCAGTGGCGGGTGGTGCCGCTGGCCCGCGTCCAGACCGTCGACACGCTGCGCGGGCCGCTGCAACAGCTCTTCGGGCTCTCGGGCGTGACGGTGACCAGCGCGTCCTCCGCCGGCGCGGTGAGGATCAAGGGACTGGACCGGGTCGCCGCCGGCGAGCTGGTCACCGCGCTGACCCGGCTCACCGGCGAGGCGGACGGCGCGCCCGGCACGGACGGCGCCGGGGTGGCGGACCGTCACCCCGCCGGCGAGGGGTCCGGGCACCGCGCTCGGGGCCCCCATGACGCCGAGGGCGCCCCGCACCGGGAGAGGGGGACCGCGTGAACGCCCGGGCCCGTACCGTGCCCGGTCCCGACCACGGCTCCGCGCATGAGCCCGCCTCCGGTGGCCCCCCGCCGTGGGAGCGGCTCAGCGCCCGGCTGCTCCTGCTCCACGTGGGCGTGCCCGCCGCCCCGCTCGGCGCGTTCCTCGTCACCCTGCCGGTCACCGGGGGCGACCTCGGCCCCCGGCTGTGGGGTGTGGCGGGCTCGGTGCTCGGCGGGTTCCTGGTCGTCGCCTGCATCGGCCTGGCGCGGCTGCTCGGCACCCGCTACCGGGTCACCGAGGACCGCGTCGAGCTCCGCTCCGGCGTGCTCTTCCGCCGCCGGCGCTCCGTCCCTCTCGCCGGTGTCCGCGGCGTGGAGGCCACCGCGCGGCCCCTCCACCGCGCCCTCGGCCTCACGTCCCTGGCCATCGGCACCGGGGAGCAGGGCACCGCCTCGGCCACCGGGCTGGTCCTCGACGGCATGCGCGCCGCGCGGGCCGACGAACTGCGCCGGCAGATCCTGGAGCGCCGTGCCGCGGCCCGTCTCCTGTCGGCCGCCGACGGGGAGCCCGGGCCGGCCGCCGGCGGGGACAGCGGCACGATCGCCGCGCTGGACCGGTCCTGGCCGCGCTACGCGCCCCTGTCCGTCTGGGGCGTGGGCAGCGTGCTGGCCGGCGCGGGCACCGCGCTGCGCGTCCTGCACGACCTGCGGATCGACCCGCTGGAGCTCGCCGTCGTCCGGGCCGCCGGTGAACGCCTCGGCGCCGTGCCGCTCTGGGCGATCGGCCTCGTGGGCCTGGTCCTGCTGGTGGCGCTCGGGGCCGCCTGCTCCACCGCGACCTTCGTCGAGGGCTGGTACGGCTACCGGCTGGAGCGGGCGGACGGCGGAGCGGCCCTGCGGGTGCGCCGCGGGCTGCTGGTCACGCGCTCCGTCTCGCTGGACCGGGAGCGGCTGTACGGCGTCGAGGTGCGCGAGCCACTGCCGGTGCGGCTCGCCCGCGGGGCCCGGGTCGACGCGGTGGCCACCGGGCTCGGCAACCGCGACGAGAACCGCGCCCGGCGCGTGCTCACCCCGGCGGTGCCGCGCCCGGAGGCGATGCGGGTGGCCGCCGCCGTCCTCGACGAGGCGCGGTCCCCGACCGCCGCCGCCCGGCTCGCCCCGCACCCGCGGGCCGCGCTGCGGCGGCGGGTCAACCGGGGCCTTGCCTCGGTCGCGACGGCCGCCGCAGCTCTCGCCGTGCCGGGCCTGTGGCTCGGCCCGGCCCTGACGCACGCCGCGTGGATCGCCGCCCTGGCGCTGCTGCCGCTCGCCCTCTGGCTCGCCCGTGACGCGTACCGCTCGCTGGGCCACGGCCTGCACGGCCACTATCTGGTCATCCGCGCGGGGACGTTCGACCGCCGTACGGTGGCGCTCCGGCGCGACGAGATCATCGGCTGGCGGATCTCCCGCTCGCCCTTCCAGCGGCGGGCGGGGCTGCTCACGCTGGGCGCCGCCACCGCGGCCGGTGACGGCTGTTACGCGGTGCGGGACCTGTCCGTCGCGGAGGGAACGGCCCTCGCGGAGCGGGCCGTTCCGGGGCTGCTCGCGCCCTTCATCGAGCGGCGCCCGGGCGCGGAACCGGGCCCACCGTGGAGCCGGGCCCGCCCGCCGCATCGGGGCCGCCACCGGGCCGGGTCCGGCCGGTGAGTCGGGGTCGGCGGGCCCGGGCCGGCCGCTGGGCCGGGTCCCGCCCCTTCCGTCACCGGGCCGCGCCCGGTCGGCGGACTCGGGTCGGCCGCTGGGCCGGGGCTGGTTGGCGAGTCGGGGTCGGGCGCCGCATGGGGGCCGGCGCCGGGCTGGGGCCCGTCACTGAACCGGGTCCGGCCGGTGAGTCGGGGTCGGCGGGCCCGACGGCGCCCGGTTGGCGAGTCGGGGTCGGGCGCCGCATGGGGGCTGTCGCCGGGGCGAGTCCCGCCGCCCATTCCGTCACCGGGCCGCGCCCGGTCGGCGGACTCGGGTCGGCCGCTGGGCCGGGTTCGGTTGGCGAGCCGGGCTCGGCGGGCCCGACGGCGCTCGGTCGGCGGACTCGGGTCGGCCGCTGGGCCGGGGCCGGTTGGCGAGTCGGGGTCGGGCGCCGCATCGGGGTCGCCGCCGGGCCGGGGCCCGTCACTGAACCGGGTTCGGTCGGCGAGCCGGTCGCCGTCGGGCCGGGGGCCGTCACCGGGTTGCGTTCGGCAGTGCGTGAGCGCCGCCGGGTGGGGCGTCCCCGGCCGCCGTCGCGGCGGGGGCCGGCAGTGCGATCGCGGTGACCAGGAGGCCGCCGCGGGCCAGCCAGCGCCCGGTGAACCCGTCCAGCACCCGGCCGTGCGGGTCGCGTCCCGGCCGCAGCAGCCGGGCCCGGAAGGTGCCCGACCGGCCCCCGGCGGCCTCGGGGGCCGCGTCGCGGGCGGTCCGCTGGCGCGCCGGGACGCCCTCGCCGACCACCGCCCCGCCCTCCCACCCGGTCGGGAACGCGGCGAAGGTGATCTCCGCGTCCGTGAAGTCGAGTTCGCTGCGCATCAGCGGGAACCACGTCTTGTAGACGCACTCCTTGGCGCTGAAGAGCAGCCGGTCCCCGTGCACGCCACCGGGCAGCGGGGCGGCGCGGAGCCCGGCCCGCTCCCGGGGCAGCCCGATCGTCTCCAGCACGCCGTCGGGGAGCGGCAGATCGGGCTCGGCGTCGATGCCCACGGCGGTGACCTCGTCCGCGCGGGCCAGGGCCGCGGCGCGATAGCCGTCGCAGTGCGTCATGCTGCCGACGACGCCGGCCGGCCACCGGGGAACATTGCGCACCCCGGGCAGCACGGGCACCGGCGGCAGACCGAGGCCGGCCAGCGCCCGCCGCGCACAGGCCCGTACGGTGGCGAACTCCCGCCGGCGCCGCTCCACCGCCGCGGCGACGAGGGCCCGTTCCTCGGGGAAGAGCTCCTCCTCGCCGGTGTCCTCGAACGCCTCCGCGCACACGACGCCGGCCGGCAGCAGCTCGGACAGCAGCACGTCCCTCACGCCCGCTCAGCCTCCCGCTTTCGCTCCGCCTCCTGCTGCCGCTCCGCCTCCCGCTTCCGCCCGGCCGCGGCGGCCACCGCGCTCGCCCCGGGCGCGTCGCCGGGATGCGGCAGGATCTGCCGCAGCAGCCCCAGCGGATGGCCCCGCCGGCGCCACTCGCGCGGATAGCCGATCGAGACCTCCTCGTGGCGGATGCCGTCGTGCCAGGTGGTGCGCGGGATGTGGAGGTGCCCGTAGACCACCGCGGCCGTGGGGAAGCGCACCGGCCAGTCGGCGGTCAGCTCGGTGCCGCACCACTGGGCGAACTCCGGGTACCACAGCACCCGGGTGGGCTCCCGGACCAGCGGGAAGTGGTTGACCAGCACCAGGGGGACCGACGGGTCGTGGGCGGCGAGCCGCCGTTCGGTCTCCACGACCCGCGCCCTGCACCAGGCGTCCCGGCCGGGGTACGGGTCGGGATGCAGCAGATACTCGTCCGTGCAGACCACCCCCGCCTCGTGGGCGCGGGCCAGGGACTCCTCCGCCGTCCGGGTCCCCTCGACCCGGAAGCTGTAGTCGTAGAGCACGAACAGGGGCGCGACCGCGGCCGGCCCGCCGGGCCCCCGCCACACCGGGTACGGGTCCTCGGGGGTCACCACGCCCAAGTCACGGCACAGGTCCACCAGATAGCGGTAGCGCTCCTCGCCGCGCAGCCGCACCGGGTCCTCGCGCGGTGTCCACAGCTCGTGGTTGCCCGGCGCCCAGATCACCTTGGCGAAGCGGTCGGCGAGCAGCTCCAGCGCCCAGGCGATGTCCTGGCTCAGCTCGCCGACGTCGCCCGCCACGATCAGCCAGTCGTCGTCGCTGCCGGGGCGCAGCGACTCCGTGATGGGCCTGTTGTCCGCCATGCCGACGTGCAGATCGCTGACGGCCAGCAGCCGGCCTTCCCCTGACGACGGTGCGTGTGACAACGGTGCGGGCGGCGACGGCGGGTGCGACATCGGGAGTCCAAACTGACCGGCCGGGCCGCGCGGTTGCCCGGGTGGGGCGGAGGCGACGCGCGTGACCTGTCGGTCGTGGTGAGATGCTGCTCGGCATGGCTGATCGGCCGTGCCGATCGTAAGGGAAACGCTTCGCCGCCAGGCCGCGAATATGTCGGCCGGGCGGGTCGGACGACCACGGGAGGCCGCATGGGGCGCGAAGTGGTGATCGTCGGGGCCGGTGCCGCCGGCACGAGTGTCCTGCTCCACCTGGTGGCCCAGATCCGCGGCGGGCGGGCCACGGACATCACCCGGGTCCATGTCGTCGACCCCAACCCGCCCGGCTGGGGGTTGGCCTTCGGGGACCGTGACCCCCTGCTGCTCTGCAACACCGCGGCCGAGATCAACTCCCTGGACGCGGAACGGCCCGACGACTTCGTCACCTTCCTGCGGAGCACGGGGTGGTCGGGGCGGCCGACGGACTGCGTGCCGCGCCACCGCATGGCGGAGTACTGCCAGGACCGCTTCACCCGGTGCCGGGAGGAGGCCCGCGAGCGGGGAGTGGAGGTCCGGCACGTACGGGCCGCGGCCGAGTCCGTCGAGCCGTCACCCGCCGACGGCCGCTGTCGCGTACGGCTGCGCGCGGCGTACGGCGATGCCCCGGCCGCCGATGCCCCCACCGCCGCCGCTGCGCGCGACGCCCCCGCCGCTTCCCGTAACCCCGCCGCGGCCCGCGCCCTCGTCGCCGACGACGTCGTCGTCTGCACGGGCGTACGGGTGCCCCGTACGCC
>NZ_JBPQTV010000150.1:0-15103 GCF_051386515.1 Streptomyces sp. URMC 123
GGTGCGGCACCGACCCACGCCACGAACAGAGCGCACGACCGCAACCACCACCCCCGCCCCGAAGGGGCGGGAAAAGCTCGTGACGGCCGAAGGCCAGGACAAAGAGCCCCGCGCCTTCGGGGCGGGGAGAGGGGGTTCGCCCCGAAGGGGCGGGAAAAAGCCCCACGCCTTCGGCGCGGGAAGGGGGTTCGCGCCCAAGGCCGAGGCAAAGACCCCGCCCCTCCGGGGCGGGAGAGAGGGTTGCGCCGAAGGCCGGGGCAAAACCCGCCCCGAAGGGGCGGGGAGAGGGAGTCCGGCCCGACGGCCCGGGAAAGACCCAGCCCCTTCGGGGCTGGAAAAGGCGACGTCGGGCCGAAGGCCGGGGCAAAGAGCCCGCCCCGAAGGGGCGGAAAAGCGGCGACGGTCACGTCGCGGACGACCCACAACGGGGGCGTCGCGCAAACCCGCCCGGAGGGCGAAGCGTCGTCACGATCACGGCCGAGGCGGCCGCCTCGGCCAGGACCGTGCCGTCCGGGGACCAGACTGCGCTCAGCCCACACCCCTCGTACGCCCCCGCAGGGCCCACGTGATTGGCCAGCAGCACAAACATCCCGTGCCGCTTCGCCAGCGCGGGGAAGATCTCCTCCCGCTCCCGCTCCCCGTTGCCCCTGCCGTAGAGCGAGCTGGCAAGAAAGACCTCGCAACCGTCCGCCGCCGCGCGAGCGGTGAGCTCCGGGAAATGCGCGTCGAAGCAGATCGCGAGCGCGAACCGCACACCGCGGTAGGTGAAGCGGCCGTCGCCCCGGCCCGGGGTGAAGACGCGGGACTCCGTCTCGGTCACGTGGTTCTTGTCGTAGCGGGTCAGCGCGCGGCCGTCGGGGCCGATGACGAACGACGTGATGGTGAGCGCCCCGTCGGCCGCCCGCGCCGCGCAGTTCACCACCGCGGCGACCCCCGCCGCCCGGCAGGCGGCGACGACGGGGGCCAGTGCCTCGTCCTCCGCGGAGGCGACGGCCAGCCGGCCGGGGTCGGCCCGGATCGCGTCCGGCTCGTAGCCGCTGAGGGCCAGTTCGGGGAAGACCACGAGCTCGGCCCCGCGCCCGGCGGCCTCGGCGATCAGCTCCGCCATCGTGGCGGCGTTGGCCTCGGGGTCACCGGGCCGGCACGTCATCTGCGCTGCTGCGACGATCATGAGCCTCATCCTGGCACGCCGCCGCCGGCCCGCACGCCGCCGGCGGCGGCACCGGCGCCGGCGACCGGCGTCAGCCCGTGGCGGGGACCCCCGCCGCGCCCACCGCGATCACCGCCCGCACCTGCTCGGTGATGGCCACCCGATCCCGTACGAACTCCGGGTCCGTGATCTGCCCGGTCGCCGGGTCGGAGTTGCCCGCGCCGAACCGCAGGACGGGCGTGTGCAGATGCCCACCGGGCACCCGCAGCCGCAGCGCGTCCCGCAGCAGCGTCGCCCGGTAGGCGATCTCGTTGGACAGGTAGTCCCCGCCGCCGCCCTCGCGCGCGGTCGAGCCGGGGGTCGGCCCGTCGGGCCGGACCACCTCCGCCGTGCCGCCGGCCGGGATCTCGGTCACCGAGGTGTTGTCGTGCACGGGGTACGCGCCCGTGTTCGCCGCCGTGATCCGCTCGTACGGGAGCGAGGTCGCGGTCCACTGCGGCTGCGGCCGGACGGTCGGCGCCCAGCCGGGCACCGGCACCGTCTCCGTACGGGACGCCCCCAGATTGTCGGGGTAGCCGCCGCGCCAGGCCCCGTTGAACCGCTCCAGGTCGAACCGCCCGGGGCGCCCCTGGCTGATCGTCATGAACATGTCCACCCGGCGAGGGCCGCTCCGGAAGTGCGGCACCAGCGTGCGCTCGACCGTGCCCTCCGTGAAGTCCGCCCAGCGGACGGGGAAGACGGCCGCCTCGATGCGCGCCGGCCCGTCGGCGGTGGCCACCGTCGTACCGTCCAGCGCGAGCGCCGCCGCCCCCGAGGGGTTGCTGCGCCGCGGGTCGGCGTCGAGCTGGAACGGGTCGAAGCCGGTGATCACGAACCGCTTCACCCCCGGCCCGGCCGGCAGGTCGATGGAGTCCTGCCCGCGCGAGCCGCGCTCCAGCCGGTCGAGGAGCCCGGCGCGGCGCGCGTCGGAGAGCGGGAAGCGCGGCTGCCAGGCGCGCAGTTGGGCCGTGGAGGCCAGCCGCGCCCAGTACAGCGGCCGGTCGTCGTCCCGGCTGAGCTCCTGACCGGGCGTCGCCGACGCCCCGGGCGTCCCGGCCGGGCCGCCGGCCCCGCGTCCCTGCGCCCGGTCGACCGCCCGGCGCCACAGGTCCCGCCCGTAGCGGGTGACGAGCCGCTCCGCCTGCCGGTAGGACGTCGCCTTCGCCAGCTCCCGGCCGAACTCCGGCGCCAGCGTGTCGAATCCGGCGCGCCGCAGGATCTCCTGGGGCGCCGCCAGCGACAGCCGCCGCTCCTCGGCCGTGGGTTCGGTGACCGGCGCCCCGGCCGAGGCGCCGCGGGCCACCGGGCCGGTCACGGCCGGCGCCGCGAGCGCGGCCGGCGCGCCGACCAGCAGCGCGGCCCCCGCGACGGCCAGCCGCAGTCCCATGCGTATGCCTGTGCGTGTGCGTATGCCGCCGCCCTTCCCGTTCCGGCCGCGGCCGGCGCCGGCCGCGCGCCCCGCCGCCCGCGCCCCTCGTACCGCCCCTGCCGTACCCGCCGTACCCGCCGTGCCCGCCGTATCCGCCGTGCCCGCCGTACGAGCTCTGCCTGCCGTCCGTGCCATGCCGAGGACCTCCGTCCGTCGCGTTCCGATCACTCGCGAGAGCGTTCCGGCAGTATTGCGGTCCGCCGCACGGGGGAGACACCAGTGGATGTCCGTCGCCCCAAGGGAGTTCCGATGACCGAGAGCCTTCGCGACGACCACACCGGGGCCGCGGCCGGCGCCATCGACGCGGCCCTCGGCGGACTCGACCTCGACGCGAAGGCGCGCCTGCTCGCCGGCCGGTCCATGTGGTCCCTGCCCGCGCTGCCGGACATCGGCCTCGCCCCGATCGTGATGTCCGACGGGCCGGTGGGCGTACGGGGGGTCCGCTGGACCGCCGACGACCCCTCCGTCGCCCTGCCCAGCCCCACCGCCCTCGCCGCCACCTGGGACCCCGACCTGGCCCGCCGCGCCGGGCGGCTGCTCGCCCAGGAGGCCCGCCGCAAGGGGGTGCGGGTGCTGCTCGCGCCGACCGTGAACCTCCAGCGCTCCCCGCTGGGCGGCCGGCACTTCGAGTGCTTCTCCGAGGACCCGTTCCTCACCGCGGAGATCGGCACCGGATACGTCCTCGGCGTCCAGGACGGCGGCGTCGCCGCCACCGTCAAGCACTTCGTCGCCAACGACGCCGAGACCGAGCGCTTCACCGTGAACAACACCGTCGCCCCGCGCCCGCTGCGCGAGCTCTACCTCGCCCCCTTCGAGGCCATCGTCCGCGACGCCCGCCCCTGGGCGGTGATGGCCGCGTACAACGCCGTCAACGGCCGCACCATGACCGAGCACGCGCCCCTCCAGCGGGACGTGCTGCGCGGCGCCTGGGGGTTCGACGGCGTCACCGTCTCCGACTGGTTCGCCGCCCGGGACACCGTGGGCGCGCTCACCGGCGGCCTCGACGTGGCCATGCCCGGGCCGGCGACCGTCTACGGCGAGGCGCTGGCCGCCGCCGTACGCGACGGGCGGATGCCCGAGTCCCTCGTCGACGCGGCCGTACGCAACGTGCTGCTGCTCGCCGCCCGCACCGGCGCGCTGGCGGGCGCGCCGCCGGCCGTCGCCCCCGAGGACCTGCCGCCCCACGTCGACGGCCGGGAGCTCGCCCGCGAGATCGCCTGCCGCTCCTTCGTCCTGCTGCGCAACCAGCGCCTGGACCACGACCGCCGCCCCGGCGGCGAGGGGCGCCCGGGCGGCGCACGCCGCCCCGGCGGCCACGGGCGGCGCGCCCTGCCCCTCGACCCCGCGGCCCTGCGCCGCGTCGCCGTGCTCGGCAGCGCCGCCCGCGACGCGCGCGTCCTCGGCGGCGGATCGGCGCTCGTCTTCCCGGCCTCCGTGGTCTCCCCGCTGGACGGGCTGCGCGCGGCCCTGCCCGACCACGTCGAACTCACCTACGCCGTCGGGGCCGACCCCGGCGAGGAACTCGGCGTCGCCGAGGCGGGCTGGGACCTGCGCGCGGTGGTCCGGGCGGCGGACGGCCGACGGCTCGGCGAGGAGCGGCTGCCGAGCGGCATGGTCCTGTGGACCGGGGACCTCCCCGCCGGAGTGGCCTTCAACGAGCTGCACACCGTGGAGATCACCGGCACCTTCACCCCCCGCGAGAGCGGGGCGCACACCTTCGGCACGCGGGGCCTGGGCCACTTCCGGCTCACCGTCGCCGGCACGCTCCTCCACGAGGGGCACGAGGCCCCGGCCGGCGAGGGCGACCCGTTCGAGGCGTTCCTCGGCACGCCCCGCCCGCGCGGCGCCCTCGAACTCGCCGCGGGCGAGCCGGTGGCCGTCAGCCTCGTGCACACCCCGCCCAAGGACCTCGGCGTCCCGCTCGACGTCGTGGCCTGCGCGCTCCTGCACGGCGGGCCCGAGCGGGACCCCGAGGACCTGCTGCGGGAGGCCGCCCGCGCGGCGGCGGACGCCGACACCGCCGTCGTCGTGGTCGCCACGACCGAGCGCGTGGAGAGCGAGGGGTTCGACCGCACGTCGCTCGCCCTCCCCGGCCGCCAGGACGACCTCGTACGACGCGTGGCGGCCGCCAACCCGCACACGGTCGTGGTCGTCAACTCCGGCTCGCCGGTGGAAATGCCGTGGCGCGACGACGTCCCGGCGGTGCTGCTGAGCTGGTTCCCCGGGCAGGAGGCGGGCGCCGCGCTCGCCGACGTCCTGCTCGGCGCGGCGGAGCCGGGTGGGCGGCTGCCCACGACCTGGCCGGCGACGCTCGCCGACGCGCCCGTCACCGACGTCACCCCCGTCGACGGCGCGCTCCCCTACGGCGAGGGCCTCTTCATCGGCTACCGCGCCTGGGAGCGGGCCGGCCGCGCCCCGGCGTACTGGTTCGGGCACGGCCTCGGCTACACGGACTGGGCGTACGAGGCGATCGACGTGCTCCCCGGCGGGGGCGAGGGGGACACGGAGCGGGTGGTGCGGGTCCGGGTGCGCAATACGGGGGCGCGCGCGGGGCGCGAGGTGATCCAGATCTACCTCGCGCCGCGGCACGGGGGTGGGGGCGCGGTCCTCCCCGAGCGGCCCGCTCGCTGGCTGGCCGGGTTCGCCTCCGTCACGGCCGGGCCCGGCGAGACGGCCGAGGCGGATGTTCCGCTGCGGCGGCGGGCGTTCGAGGTCTGGGACGAGGACGCGGGGGCGTGGGTCCGCGTTCCGGGCCCCTACGCGGTGCAGGTTGGCGGCGTTTCCGAAATCTGCGCGACGTCCACGTTGACGTTGCCTGTGACGTAACCGTCGTCGAAGTGAACGCCACGGGCTTTTCCCGCGCCGAAGGCGCGGGGCGTTTTCCCCGGCCGAAGGCCGGGGCCGGGGTGCTTTCCCGCCCCTTCGGGGCGAACCCCTCTCCCGCCCCGGAGGGGCGGGAGTCTTTGCCCCGGCCTTCGGGCCGAACCCTCTCTCTCCCGCACCGGAGGCGCGGGGCTCTTTGCCGCAACCTTTAGGCCGAAGCCCCTTTTCCCGCCCCGGAGGGGCGGGAGTCTTTTCCCGGCCGAAGGCCGGCCCCCCTCCCCGCATCGAAGGCGCGGGCTCTTCTTCCCCGACCTTCGGGCCGAACCTCCTTTTTCTCGCCCCGGAGGGGCGGGGGGTTGCCCCGGCCTTCGGGCCGAACCCCTTCTCCCCTGCGCCGAAGGCGCGGGGCTCTTTTCCCGGCCGAAGGCCGGACCCCCTTTCCCCGCCCCGAAGGGGCGGGAATCTTCGCCTCGGCCTGCGGGCCGAATCCCCTCTCTCCCGCGCCGAAGGGGCCGCCGGCTCCCGCGCCCGGTCCACGGTCACCGTGATCGTGACCGTCTCCCCCGGCCGCAGCACTCCTTCCGATCGGCTCGGAACGAGCCAGTCCGCGTCGGATCTCAGCTGCCACCGCACCGGCGCGCCGCCGGAGGCGGTCAGGGTGATCAGGGTCGCCTCCCCGCTGGGGCGGGCGTCGACGGTGAGCCGGCCCGGCCCCCGCTCCGGCGGGCGGGACCGGCCGGGGTCCGCCGGCGGCTGGGGCGGCGGCCGCAAATCGGGGGCGCCCGGCGGGGCCGGCGCGGGCCGGCCCGGCTCGCCGCCGGGCGGTCGCGCGCCCGGCGGGGGCGCGGCATGGGTGCCGGCGGTGTACGCCGTCACCGACGGCACGGCGGACGGCCCGCCCGGGCGCGCGCCGGCCCCGTGACCGTCCGGCCCAACAGGACCCGGCACCCCCGGGACCGCGAAGGGCGGCAGCGGCGGATACGGGTCGAAGGGCGCGTACGGGTCCGGCGAGGCGTACGCGCCGGGCTCCTCGGCCGGCGCGCCGGGGCCGGCCGGGTCCCCGGCGCGCTCGCCGGCCTCGCCCCGGTCGGGGGCGGACAGGGGTGCCCGGCCGCGGGCCTCGTCCGCCGGCGAGGGCTCGCGGTAGGCGGCCCACAGGGCGAACAGGGGCGCCGCGACCACCGTGGCGACGACCGTCGAGGTGACCGCGTGGCCGCGCAGCCGCCGCCGGCGGGCGGCCCCGAGCGTGGGGTCCACGGGAAAGCCCCGGCGGTCGTAGCGCGGCCCGTCCCGCCCGGACGAGGAACGGGTCCGCAGCGCGGAGAGCAGGGCGGCGTGGGTCGCGGCCCGCGGCGCCCGGAGCACCGGCAGCGCGCCCGGCACCGCCGTACTGCCGGGCCAGGGCGCACCCGCGGTGACGCGTTCGGCAGTACTGCGGCACTCCACGCAGTCGTCGACATGGCGGACGAGCTCACGGCGGAGCGCGGCGCCCAGCAGTACGGTGCGGCCGCCCGTGAGGCGGACCACGGCGGGGCAGCGGCCGCGCTCGGCGACGGCCAGCGCCGCACGCGTCCGCTCCACCTCGCAGGCCGCGCTGGACAGCAGGGCGCGCACGGCTTCCCGGTCCAGCCCGAGGACCGCGCCGATCTCCTGGTGGGAGAGCTCGTGGCGCACGGCGAGTTCGAGCGCCTCGCGCTGCTCGGGCGTGGTGCCGGCCGCCTCCGGCCAGGCCAGCCGGGCGAGCTCCCGGCGGCGGCGCTGCGCCTCCGCCTCGGCGACCGGCACGGGGTGGGCGGGTGAGCGGCGGCGGTCGGCGAGCTGCCGCAGACAGGCCCAGCGGGCGAGCGCGTAGAGCCAGGCGCGGCGCTGGTCGTCCGGGACAGGCCGGCGGCCGAGGCGGCGCTCGGCCAGGGCGAGGACATCGCCCAGTACGGCCGTCGCGGCGTCGTGGTCGCACAGTACGGAGACGCAGTAGGTGAACAGCCCGTCGAGATACGGCTCGTAGCGCCCGGGTGGGCGCTGCTGGCGGACCACGGTGGCCGGGCGCCGCTCGGAGGAGTCGTGGGGCTCGTGGCGGGGGGCAGAGCGTTGCGACCGGTGCGGGCCGGTGGTCTGCGTGGGGTGCTCACGCCTGCTGCTCATACGCGGCGACGCTAGGCGGATGATGGCGGTTCGCCCCGGGAACGGGAAACGTTTACCCCCCACGAGTGACAATCTCCCTCAAAAGGGGACAGTCATATGTGTTGCCGAGGGGACCGGGGGTCGCCCGTACGGAGGGGGCCGGCCGGGCGCCCCGCCGGCGGGCGGTCCGGCTCCGGACCGACGGCGCCGATGGCTGTCAGTGCGTGCGGCTACGGTGAACACCATGGCTGCCCGCACCCGCTCCTCCGCCAAGGACCGTCCGTCCTATCGCTGCACCGAGTGCGGCTGGACCACGGCCAAGTGGCTCGGCCGCTGCCCCGAGTGCCAGGCGTGGGGCACGGTCGAGGAGTTCGGCGCGCCCGCGGTGCGCACCACCGCGCCCGGCCGGGTCACCTCCGCGGCCGTGCCCATCGGCCAGGTGGACGGCCGCCAGGCCACCGCGCGCAGTACGGGCGTCGGCGAGCTGGACCGGGTGCTCGGCGGCGGCCTGGTGCCCGGCGCCGTGGCCCTGCTCGCGGGCGAGCCGGGCGTCGGCAAGTCCACCCTGCTGCTGGACGTGGCGGCGAAGGCGGCCAGCGAGCAGCACCGCACGCTGTACATCACGGGTGAGGAGTCCGCGAGCCAGGTGCGGCTGCGGGCCGATCGGATCGGCGCCCTCTCCGAGCACCTCTATCTCGCCGCCGAGACGGACCTCTCCGCCGTCCTGGGGCATCTGGACACCGTCAAGCCCTCGCTGCTGATCCTGGACTCCGTACAGACCGTGGCCTCCCCCGAGATCGACGGGGCGCCGGGCGGCATGGCCCAGGTGCGGGAGGTGGCCGGCGCCCTGATCCGCGCCTCCAAGGAGCGCGGCATGGCCACGCTCCTGGTCGGCCACGTCACCAAGGACGGCGCCATCGCCGGCCCCCGGCTGCTGGAGCACCTGGTGGACGTCGTGCTCCAGTTCGAGGGCGACCGGCACGCCCGGCTGCGGCTCGTCCGGGGCGTGAAGAACCGCTACGGCGCGACGGACGAGGTCGGCTGCTTCGAGCTGCACGACGAGGGCATCGTGGGTCTGGCGGACCCCTCGGGCCTGTTCCTCACCCGGCGGGACGAGCCGGTCCCGGGCACCTGCCTGACCGTCACGCTGGAGGGACGCCGCCCCCTGGTCGCCGAGGTGCAGGCGCTGACCGTGGACACTCAGATCCCCTCGCCGCGCAGGACCACCTCGGGGCTGGAGACCTCCCGGGTGTCGATGATGCTGGCCGTGCTGGAGCAGCGCGGCAAGATCTCCCAGCTCGGCAAGCGCGACATCTACAGCGCGACGGTCGGCGGCGTGAAGCTGACCGAGCCCGCCGCGGACCTGGCCATCGCGCTGGCGCTGGCCAGCGCGGCGAGCGACACCCCGCTGCCGAAGAACCTGGTCGCCATCGGCGAGGTGGGGCTCGCGGGCGAGGTCCGCCGGGTCACGGGCGTCCAGCGGCGGCTCGCCGAGGCCGCCCGGCTCGGCTTCACCCACGCGCTGGTGCCGACCGACCCCGGGAAGGTCCCGCCCGGCATGCGGGTCCTGGAGGTCGCCGACATGGGCGACGCGCTGCGGGTGCTCCCCCGGCGCGCGGGCCGGCGCGGCGGCGCGGCGGGCATGCCGGAGGCACGGGAGGCCGCGGACTGACCGGCGGGCCGAACCGGACAATCCAGCCGCGGGGCGCGGCCGGGGCCGGGCCCGCGGCGAGGCAGAGGTCCCGCGGCCCCACATAAGGAGCCCGGCCGCCGGTAGACTTTGCCCTGGTCTCGCCCGTACGTACGCACCCGGGCCCCCAATCCTGCGACCGGAGGAGTGCAGTGGCAGCCAGCGACCGGACGGCAGCTACCGGGAAGTCCGGCGGTAGCTCCGGCACCGAAGGGCTCATGCGCGCCTCCCTGAGCGCCGTCGCACCCGGCACCGCCCTGCGCGACGGCCTGGAGCGCATCCTGCGGGGCAACACCGGCGGACTCATCGTCCTCGGCATGGACAAAACGGTCGAATCGCTGTGCAGCGGCGGCTTCGTCCTGGACGTCGAGTTCAGCGCGACCCGGCTGCGAGAGCTGTGCAAGCTGGACGGCGCGCTGATCCTCGACAAGGACATCACCAAGATCGTGCGGGCCGGCGTGCAGCTGGTCCCGGACGCGTCGATCCCCACGGAGGAGACCGGCACCCGGCACCGTACGGCGCAGCGCGTGTCCATCCAGACCGGCTTCCCGGTCGTCTCGGTCAGCCAGTCCATGCGGCTGATCGCGCTCTACGTGGACGGGGAGCGCCGCGTGCTGGAGGAATCCGCCGCGATCCTCTCCCGCGCGAACCAGGCGCTGGCCACCCTGGAGCGGTACAAGCTCCGGCTGGACGAGGTCGCCGGCACGCTCTCCGCGCTGGAGATCGAGGACCTCGTCACCGTGCGCGACGTGACGGCGGTGGCCCAGCGGCTGGAGATGGTGCGGCGGATCGCCACGGAGATCGCCGAGTACGTGGTGGAGCTCGGCACGGACGGTCGACTTCTCTCCCTCCAGCTCGACGAGTTGATCGCGGGCGTGGAGCCCGAGCGGGAGCTCGTCATCCGCGACTATGTGCCGGAGCCCACCGCGAAGCGGGCCCGTACCGTGGCCGAGGCGCTCACCGAGCTCGACTCCCTGACCCACGCGGAGCTGCTGGAACTGCCCACGGTGGCGCGGGCGCTCGGCTACAGCGGGTCCCCCGAGACCCTCGACTCGGCCGTCTCGCCGCGCGGCTACCGCCTGCTGGCCAAGGTGCCGAGGCTGCCGAACACCGTCATCGAGCGGCTGGTCGAGCACTTCGGCGGCCTGCAGAAGCTGCTCGCCGCGAGCGTCGACGACCTGCAGACGGTCGAGGGCGTCGGCGAGGCGCGGGCCCGGTCGGTGCGCGAGGGCCTCTCGCGGCTGGCGGAGTCGTCGATCCTCGAACGCTACGTGTGACGCCCTCGTCGAACGCTCACCCATGAGCCCGGGGTTACCCGGGCCCGCATGAGAGCCGTCGGCGGGCGCTGAGGCCGCGCGCGGGCACGGAGACCCGTAAAGCCCGTCAGGGCCCCTCGGGGCCCCGTCAGGCCGCGCGGAGGACGAAGGAGACCTGCTGGTCCGGCAGGCCCGGGGAGGCCAGCTCCGCGAGGTACGTGCCCGGCGGCATCTCCCCCGCCGCGGGCGGCGTCCCGCACTGCGGCGCGCCGCCCTTGCGGTCCCACTCCACGGTCCGCTTGGTCTCGCCGTTGGCCGGCACCTGGAGCAGCAGCGCGCCGCGGTCGCGCGGGCAGTCGTCCGTGCCCCACACCCGCTGTCCGCCGGCGTCCGTCCTCTTGACCGTCAGTACGGTCGACTTGCCGCTGAAGTCCACCTTGCAGGTGGTGCCCGAGGCGTTCTTCGCGACCAGCTCGAACGTCGGCTTCTCGCCGGGCGCGTACTCGTCCTTGACGCTGCGCAGGGTCAGGGTGACCGCCTCCGAGGAGCAGTCCGGGACGTCCGCGCCTGCCGCCGCGCCACCCGTGCCGCCGCCGCTGCCGTTGGCGCCGCCGGTGCCCGCCGCGGGGGCGCCCGCGCCCCCGGAGCCGCCGCCCGTGCCGCCGCCGTGGCCACCGCCCGTACCGGCCGTGCCGCCCCCGCCGGAGGCGGAGCCGCTGCCCGATTCGTCGCGGCCGCCGGGGCGTTCGCTGATCGCCGGCCCCGTCGAGGACGGGCCCGGGGTGATGGAGGCGGCGGGGCCCTTGCCGTTGTCGCTCCTGCCCGCGCCCTCCCCGCCGCCCGGATCGGTGGAGTTGACCGCCCACACGACCAGCAGGACGAGCACGGCGATCAGCGACAGAGCAACCGCCCTCCGCCGCCAGTAGATGGAGGAGGGAAGCGGCCCGACCGGATTGCGCAGAGATCCCACGCGCAAACTGTACGAGAGATCAGCCGCTCGGCCGGTCAGTACCCGCCGCCATCCGGCCCGACTTTTGTCGATCATCATCATGGCGGTGGGCCACCGGCCCCGCCCGGACCCGACTTTCGTCAGGTGAGGGAGGTGCCGATCGCCCAGTGTGATGACCCGGTTCGCATTTCTACTGTCCGTGACCATGGACAGTACTGATCTCTACCGCGACATCACCGACTTCGCCCGCACCACGCCCGGGTGGGTCCACTCACTGACCGAATTCGGCACGGACGCGGGGCTCGTGGTCCTCGCGGCCGTGGTGCTCCTCGCCTGGTGGCGGGCGCGCCGCGGCGACGGACGCGCCATGGCCCTCGCCCTCGTCGCACCGGTCACGGCGATACTCGCCTACGCCACGAGCGAGGTGGCGAAGTTGCTGATCGAGGAGGAGCGGCCGTGTCGCGCGGTCGCCGGCGCGGCGGCCCGGACCATCGCCGAGTGCCCGCCGCCGGGCGACTGGTCCTTCCCCAGCAACCACGCGACCATAGCCGCCGCCCTCGCGGTGGGCGCGGTGTTCGCCTGGCGGCGGATCGCCGTCTGGGCGCTGCCGCTGGCAGTACTGATGGCCGCGTCGCGGGTCTTCGTCGGGGTGCACTACCCGCACGACGTGGCGGCGGGACTGCTCCTGGGGGCGGCCGTGGCCGCGCTGGGCGCCGTACTGCTGGTCCGGCCGGGCACGGCGGTCGTCGAACGGCTGCGCCGCGGGCCGCTGCGCCCCCTCCTGTCCCGCTCCCGCTGAGGGGTACGTCGCCGGCCGCGTGGGGCGGGCTCGGTGCGGTGCGAGTGCTCGCGTCCGGGCCGGCCCCCGGCGCGCCGCAAGCCCTCAGACCAGTCCGGCCTCGTGGGCCACAATCGCCGCCTGCACGCGGTTCTTGACGCCCAGTCCGTCCAGGATCGCGCTCACATACGCCTTGACCGTCCCCTCCACCAGGTGCAGCCGCGCGGCGATCTCCGCGTTGGACAGACCGGCGCCGACCAGCCCCAGCACCTGGCGCTCGCGGGCGGTCAGGGCGTCCGTACGGGCCCGGGCGGCGGCCCCCTTGGTCAGGCGCTCGCCGCCGAGGGTGTCGATGACGTGCCGGGCCACCGTCGGCGAGAGGAAGGCACCGCCGGCCGCCACGGCCCGTACCCCGGCCAGGAGTTCGTACGGATCGCCCGACTTGAGCAGGAAGCCGGTGGCGCCGCCGCCGAGGGCGCGGGCGATGTACGCGTCCTCGGAGAAGGTCGTCAGCATCGCGACGGCCGTCTCGGGCACGGCCCGCCGGCTCTCCTCGCACGCCGCCAACCCGTCGAGGAGCGGCATCCGGATGTCGAACAGCGCCACGTCCGGCCGGTGGGCGCGGACGAGTTCGACCGCCTCCCGGCCGTCCGCGGCCTCGGCCACGACCTCGATCCCGGGGTCGGTGGCGAGGATGGCCCGCACGCCCGCCCGGATCATCGTCTCGTCGTCGGCGAGCAGCAGTCGGATCACCGCGCCCGCACCTCCTTCTCGTATGGGTGTGGATGTCGATATGGGTGCCGGGGTGGGTGCCGGGGTCCGGGTCATCGGAGTGAACCGTCCGGGTCGCCGGGGGCGATCCTGTCCTTGGTGGCCAGCCGGCCGGCCACGAAGCACAACCGGTACTGCGCCGACCAGACGAAGAGTTCGGCGCTCTCCCGGTAGTAGCGGCAGTCGGCGCCCGGGGGCGCGGCCGGGGCGCGCTCCCGTGCCGTGTCGGTGACCACGCGCGGCGGCAGTACGGGTGCCACGTCACCGTACGGCTGTCCGATCCGCAGCCGTTCGTAGTCGGCGGGCGGCAGTACGGAGCGCGCGGCGGTGTAGGTGTTCCAGGCGATGTTCGAGGCGAGCAGTACGGCGGCGAGGGCGCCCGGTACGCCGATGGCCACGAGCAGGCCGCGCCGTACGGTGCGTTCGGCCGCGGCACGGGCCCGCGCGGCCGCCGGTACGGGCTCGGGCTGCGGCGCGGGCTCTGGCAGGCGCGGGGACTCCGGCTCACCGTACGGACCGTGGGCACCGCCGTACGGACCGCCGGCGCCGCACGGGCTGCACGCGTCGCACGAACCGCCAGCGCCGTACGGGCTGTCCGCGCGGGGCGGGGCGGCGTCCGGGAAGCGGGCGGTGACGGCGAACCCGCCGTCGGGGCGCGGCCCGGCGCGGAAGTGACCGCCCAGCAGCCGCACGCGCTCGCGCAGGCCCAGCAGACCGGTGCCGGCGACGGGCGGGCCGCCGTCGCCCCCGGACGGCACGCCGGTCCGCGGGGCCGCCTCCCCGGGGCGCGGGGGCGGCCCGTTGGCGATCGTAACCTCGGTCTCCGCGCGGCGGCGCAGCACCGTCACGGCCACCGGGGCGCCCGGGGCGTGCCGGGCGGCGTTGGTCAGCGCCTCCTGGACGACGCGGTGCGCCGCGCGGTCCACCAGGGGCGGCGGCGCTCCGTCTCCGCCGTCCGCCGCGCGGCGCAGCGTCACCGCGAGGCCCGAGTCGGCCGCCCGCCGCACCAGCGCCTCCACGCTCTCGCCCGCCGGGGTCAGCGGCGGCCCGTCGTCGCCGGCCTCCCGCAGCACGCCGACGATCTCGCGCAGCCGGTCCGTGGCGTCGGCCGCCGCGGCCCGCAGTTCCCCGGCGGCCGTACGGTGCTCCGCGGCCAGGCCGGGGGCCACCTGCAGGGCGCCGGCCCGCAGCGCGATCAGGCTCAATTCGTGGCCGAGCGAGTCGTGCATGTCCTGGGCGATGCGGGTGCGCTCGCGCAGCCGCTCCCGCTCCACGGCGTGCCGCTGCTCGCGCTCCAGCTGTTCGGCGCGGCCCCAGCCGGCGAGCCGCAGTTCCCGGTCCAGCCGGCGGTAGCGGCCGAAGAGCCACGGCGGTACGCCGACGAACACCAGGGCCGCGACGAGCGTGACGAGCCCGGTGTAGGCGCGCGGCGCGTTCACCAGGACCACGGCCGCGCCCACGAGCGCGATCGCGGCGAAGGCGAGCGCGGCGGGCAGCGCGCGGCGGGCGCGCAGCCCGAGCAGATGGCTCATCACGGCCAGCGCGGGCAACTGGGCCGCGGCCACCGTGCCGGGCGACTCGGCGAGCCCCAGCACGGCGACGGCGGCGGTGACGAGCAGCGCGAGCACGGGCCGGGTACGGGATACGCCGACGGCGACGGCCAGGGCGGCGGCCGCGGCGATCCCCTGCCACGGGGTGGGCGGCCGGTACACGGCGGCGGGCGTGACGAGGGCGACCCACAGGAGGGCGTCGACGGCGAGGGGCGGCGGACGGCGGAGCACGAGCGGGGACGTTACCGGGGCCCGGGGCGGCCGGCCCCTGCCGAACGTCAGGTCTTCCGTCATGTCCGGCCCCCGGCCGGGGCGGTCGGTGCGCGCGCTCACCGGCGACCGCCGGGCGGACGGCCATCCGAACGGCCACCCGAACGGTCATGCGGACGGCACGCGGACCGGACCGGGAGCGCGGATCACCTCGCGAAAACCCCGTACGCGCACCCGTTGTCGTACCCCCGTGTCAGGATCGGAGGCGACATGACTGCCACATCCGAGACCCCCACCACCGCGCCCCACCGCCTCCGGCGCGGGGCCGGGGCGGTGG
>NZ_JBPQTV010000151.1:0-15096 GCF_051386515.1 Streptomyces sp. URMC 123
CCCCCCCCCCCCCCCCCCCCCCCCCCCCCCACCACCGGGCGAAGGAGGTCGCCGACATGTCCACCCGCCGGGTGCGGTACGCGCTCGCAATGATCTGTGTCGTGACGGGGTCCTGTGTCGTGGCGGGGTGCTCCGCGCCGGCCGCGCGGACCGGCCACCGCGCGGAAGCCGCGCCTCCCATGACCGACGAGGCCAGAGCGCTCGTCCTGCCCTTCGACGCGTACGAGGCGTCCCTGGCCGACTACTACACCCTGCGCGACGCCCAGGACGCCCTCACCCGCACCTGCATGCGCGAGCGCGGCTTCGACTGGCCGGTGATCGACCGGCCGACCGCGGTGGACGAGAACAGGAACCGGCGCCGCTACGGAGTCATCGAACCCGCCGTCGCCGAACGCTTCGGCTACCACGCCACCCCGGATCTCCTCGACCCCTACGGCGTGAGCGGGCGGGAGGACCGGCGCGACGCCCGGCTCTCGGACGAGGAGGACCGGGCGGCCAACGCCCCCGACACGGGATGCGTCATCACGGCGCACCGGAAGCTCCTCGACGACGCCCGCGCCGATGTGGACCTGAAGCTCTTCAACGACCTCGGCGAACGGGCTCTCGCCGCGGCCCGGGACGAGCCGGACACGGCCCGCGCGCTGCGGGAGTGGAGCGCGTGCATGCGCGGCGCGGGCTTCGACTACCCCGGCCCCTACGAGGCCATGAAGGACGACCGGTGGTGGAAGGACGACACCCTTCCCACCCGCCAGGAGATCGCGGTGGCCGTCGCGGACGTACGCTGCAAACAGCGCTCCGGACTGGTCGAGGCGTGGTTCGCGGCGGAGAAGCGCCTCCAGGAACGAGCGATACGGGACCATCCCGCGTACTTCACGGCGCTGAAGGACGCCAAACAGCGGCACATCGCCACCGCACGCGCCGTTCTCGATTGAGGCTGTTCGGACCGTTCGGGCCCCTACGCCGAGATCCAGACCGTCGTCGCGTTGCAGAACTCACGAATCCCGTGGCCCGCCAGCTCCCGCCCGTAACCGGACCGCTTCACACCGCCGAACGGCATCGCGGGGTGCGAGGCCGTCATCCCGTTGACGTACACGCCGCCCGCCGCCAGCTCGGCGACGAACCGTTCGCGCTCGGCCTCGTCCTCGGTCCAGACGTTGGAGCTCAGCCCGAAGGGCGAGTCATTGGCGATGCGCAGCGCCTCGTCCAGGTCGGCGGCCCGGTAGAGCGCGGCGACCGGCCCGAACGCCTCCTCGCGGTGGATGCGCATCCCGGGGGTGACGCCGGCCAGCACGGTCGGCTCGTAGTACCAGCCCGCGGCGAGCTCCTCGGCCCGCGGCCGGCCCCCGCCGCAGAGCACGGTCGCGCCCCGCTCCCGCGCGTCGTCGACGAGCTCTTCGAGGTCGGCGCGCCCCTGCTCCGTGGCGAGCGGTCCGATGTCCGTGGCCTCGTCCAGGGGGTCGCCGACCCGCAGCCGCGCCATGGCCGCCACGAACGCCTCGGTGAAGGCGTCGTAGACGTCCGTGTGCACGATGAAGCGCTTGGCGGCGATGCAGGACTGCCCGTTGTTCTGGGTGCGCGCGGTCACCGCGGTCTGCGCGGCTCGGGCCACGTCCGCGGAGGGCATGACCACGAAGGGGTCGCTGCCGCCCAGCTCCAGCACGGTCTTCTTGATCTCGTCGCCGGCGACGGCGGCCACCGAGCGGCCGGCGCCCTCGCTGCCGGTGAGGGTGGCGGCGGCGATCCTCGGGTCCCGCAGGATCGCGTCGACGGCGCGGGAGCCGACCAGCAGGGTCTGGAAGCAGCCCTCGCGGTAGCCGGCCCTGCGCATCAGTTCTTCGAGGTAGAGCGCGGTCTGCGGCACGTTCGACGCGTGCTTGAGCAGTCCGACGTTGCCGGCCATCAGGGCGGGCGCGGCGAAGCGCACGACCTGCCAGAGCGGGAAGTTCCACGGCATGACGGCGAGCACGGGCCCGAGCGGGCGGTAGCGCACGTACGCCGTCGACGCCCCGCTGTCCTTGATGTCCGCGGCCGACGGGCGCTCGTCGGCGAGCAGCTCCTCGGCGTGGTCGGCGTACCAGCGCATGGCCTTGGCGCACTTGGCGGCCTCCGCGCGGGCCGCGCCCAGCGGCTTGCCCATTTCGATGGTGATGGTGCGGGCGATCTCGTCGCGGTCGCGCTCCAGCAGGTCGGCGGCCCGGCGCAGCAGCTCGGCGCGCTCGTCGAAGCCGGTGGTCCGGTACTCCTGGAAGGCCCGGTGGGCGCGGGCCAGCCGTTCCTCGACGGCGTCGGCGTCCAGTGGCTGGAACGTCCGCAGCGTCTCGCCGGTGGCGGGGTTCACGGTCGCGATGGGCATGGAAGAAGCCTCCTCGTCTCCGGCCTGTCCTGGCTGTACGCCTCTCCTGGCTGCACGCGGCTTCGCCTACCCGATGGTCCCCCCGCGACGCCCGCCGGTCCACTCCTCGCGGGGCTCCTCGCGGGACTCCTCACGGGACTCGCGGGACTCCTCGCAGGACGGCGGTACGACCTCGACCCGCCCTCGTGCCGTTGCGCCGTTCGAGCCGTCCTCGTTACCCCGGCGGCCGTCCGGGAATCCGAGAGGACATGCCGAATCCGCGAATGTCCCCCACGTCGTACTGGCTGGACACCACCGAGAGCACCGCCCACCCCTCCCTCGACGCCGATCTCGACGTCGACGTCGCCGTCGTCGGCGGAGGCATCGCCGGGCTGTGCACCGCGTGGGAGCTGGCCCGCGCCGGCCGGTCGGTGGTGGTGCTGGAGGCCGACCGGATCGCCGCCGGCGTCACCGGTTTCACCACGGCCAAGCTCACCGCGCTGCACGGGCTGATCTACAGCAAGCTCCGCTCGTCCCACGGCGCCGAGGCCGCCCGGCTGTACGCGAGCTCCCAGCAGGACGCGATGGAGCACGTGGCCGACGTCTGTGCCGAGCTGGGCATCGACGCCGAGCTGGAGCGGGTGCCCGCCTATACGTACGCCGAGTCCACCGACCGGCTGGACGACCTGCGCGAGGAGGCCGAGGCGGCCCGCGAGGCGGGGCTGCACGCGTCCTTCGTGGAGGCCACCGGGCTGCCGTTCGAGGTCGCCGGGGCGGTGTGCGTGGAGGCGCAGCTCCAGTTCCACCCGCGCAAGTTCCTGCTGGGGCTGGCAGCCGACTTCCTGGCCCGCGGTGGCCGCATCCACGAGCGCAGCCGGGTGGTGAACCTCCACGACGGCGCCCGCTGCCGGCTCACCACGGAGAGCGGGGCGGAGGTCACGGCCCGTGACGTGGTGGTGGCCACGCACTCTCCGGTCTTCGACCGGGCGATGCTGTTCACCCGGCTCAAGCCGCGCCGGGAGCTGGTGGTGGCGGCGCCGGTGCCGGCGGAGGCCGTGCCCATGGGCATGTACATCACCCCCGAGCAGCACACCCGCTCGGTCCGCACGGCCCCGTACGAGAACGGGCAGCGGCTGCTGATCATTACCGGTGAGTCGTCGGAGCCGGGCTCGGACGACGTCGGCGAGCGGTTCGAGCGGCTGGAGGCGTGGGCGGGCGAGCGGTTCCCGGCGTTCGCCGCGGCCGGCGAGGCGACCCGCTACCGCTGGGCCACGCAGGACAACGACTCCAGCGACCACGTGCCGTACGTCGGCCACGCCTATCCGGGCACCTCCCACGTGTACGTGGCGAGCGGCTTCGGCGGCTGGGGCATGAGCAACGGCGTCATGGCGGGCCGGCTGATCACCGCCCATGTGCTCGGCGGCGAGCGGCCGCAGTGGACCGACCTCTACGACCCGCGCCGGCTCCCCCCGCTCAAGGACGCCCCGACGCTGCTGGCGTTCCAGTCCGCCGTGGCCAAGCACTTCGTCGGGGACCGGCTGCACACCTCCCACGTGGACTCCGTGGACGAGATCCCGCCGGGCAGCGGGGCCGTGGTCCGGCTGGCGGGCCGGCGCTGCGCGGTGTACCGCGACGAGTCGGGCGCCGCCCGGGCGGTTTCCGCCCGCTGCACCCACCTGGGCTGTCTGGTGCGTTTCAACGACGCCGAGCGGGCCTGGGAGTGCCCCTGCCACGGCTCCCGGTTCGCCGTCGACGGCTCGGTGCTGCACGGGCCCGCCACCCGGCCCCTGGAGCCGCGGGAGGTCCCCGGCGCGGAGGAGTGAGCGCGCTCCGGCGCGTACGGGCGTACGGCGTACGGAGGTGCAGGCGTACGGGCGTACCGACTACGCGCCCGGGGCGACGTACGGGCGTACGACGGGAGCGACGCACGGTCCGCGAGTGGCCACCCGTACCATCCGACCTTTTGGGTAGCATTTCTGGTGGTTCAGGTGGAATGTGGTAGGCAGCATTTCGCGGGGTTCCGCGCGGGAACGAGGTGAGCGGCCTTGACGGCCACATCGCAGACGATCCAGGGGGCGCCCTGCTGGGTGAGCCTGACAACACGCGACCTGGCGGCCGCCCGGGACTTCTACGGGGCCGTGCTGGGCTGGACGTATCGGCCGGGCTTCCAGGGCCAGGGCAACTACGCCGTGGCCCTCGCCGACGGCGCGCCGGTCGCCGGCCTGGGCGAGACGACCCAGAGCATGGGCTTCGCGGGCTCGTGGACCGCGTACTTCACCGCGCACAGCGCGGACGTGGTGGCCTCCCGGGTCCGGGAGCGGGGCGCCACGGTGGGCGTGGGGCCGCTGGAGTTCGGCAAGGGCCGGGTGGCGCTGGCCTCCGACCCGGGCGACGCGGTGTTCGGGATCTGGGAGGGGCCGGTCGACCCCGAGTGGCGGGTCGGCCGGGGCGCCGGGGCCCCCGCCTGGCTGGAGCTGCGGACCCGGGACCCGTTCGCGTCGGCGCTCTTCTACGGCGGGGTGTTCGACTGGGACGCCCAGGGGCCGGACGCGATCGACGTCCGCTTCGAGCACGACCGGGTGATGCTGCGGATCGGCGGGCAGACCGTGGCGGGGCTGTACGGCGGCGGCGTGGAGGCCGCGCCCGACCCGCACATCCGCCCGCAGTGGCACGTCTACTTCTGCGTCGCGGACGTCGACGCCGCGGTGGAGCGGGCGACGGCGGCCGGCGGCACGGTGATCTCCCGGCCGGCGGACACGCCGTTCGGACGCGCGGCCTCGCTGCGCGACCCCGAGGGCGGTCTGTTCCACATCTCCGGAAACCAGTAGCCGGCGGCGCCGGGGCGACAGCCGTACGGGGGCCCGGTCGCGGTTCGGCCGGTGACCCTGAGGGAACACTCGCGCACGCCCGCCGCGCTGCTCGCGGCGGGCGGCGCCTCCGCCCCGGCCACGCGGCAGACATCGGATGACCGGAGCGACGCCAGCGGACTTTACGGCGGCGGCCAGGGGCCCGCAAGCCCTCGCGGCCCCTTCCGCCCGCATCGGCCGACCTCTGCCCCGTGAAGCCCAACTACTTGCCCGCCAGGGCGAGTTGGGCCACACCGGAGGGCAGCCGGCCGAAGGGCGGACGGGGGCGATCAGGGGCCGGAAGAACCACGCGGAGCGAAGCGCGCTCAGGCGGCCGGAGCGAGGGCCTCCGTCAGCAGTCGGGAGTGGTGCCGCCGGGCGACCTCCGGGTGCGCCCGCAGCCACCCCTTGAGCTCGTTGCGGCCGTACTCCGCGAAGAGCGGATTGGCCGGGTCGCGCGTCACGCCGGGCGCGCGCTCCGCGTGGGCGAACGGCAGCGGCTCGATCCGGGCGTCCAGCCGGGGGTTGTAGAAGAACGGCACCGAGAAGCGCTCGGTGGCGCCGGGCGGGCTCACCACGCGGTGGTTGGTGGCCTTGAGATAGCCGTTGGTGGCCACCTCCAGCAGTTCGCCGAGGTTCACCACGAACGCCCCCGGCAGCGGCGGCACATCGTGGAACGCGCCGTCCTCGCGCTGCACCTGGAGGCCGCCGATCGCGTCCTGGAGCAGCAGGGTGAGGAAGCCGTAGTCCTTGTGGGCGCCGACGCCCTGCTCCGAGCCGTCGTCGGCGCGGCCGGGGTAGCGGACCATCTTGAGGTGCAGATGCGGCTCGCCGGCGAAGGCGTCGTCGTAGAAGCCGGGCGGGGCGCCGATGGCGGCGAGCAGCTCGCGCAGCAGGCGGTGGGCGATGGCGCTCAGCCGGTCGAGCCAGGCCAGCGCGGTGGTGCGCAGCTCCGGCAGGGCGGCGGGCCACTGGTTGGGGCCCTCCAGCCACCAGTAGCCGGGCTCCCCCGGCGCGGGGACGCGGGCGGGCCGCTCGGCGCCGATGTCGAGCTGGTCGCGCCAGTCCCGGCTGCCGCCGGTGCGCTCGTCGCCGATGCGGGTGTAGCCCCTGAAGTGCGGGGAGTTGAGGTTGCTGATCGCCATCCGGTCGGCCTCCGGCAGGGCGAAGAACGCCCGGATGACGCGCATCAGCTCCGCGGTCTCGGCCGGGGTGACGCCATGCCCCGTGAGCTGGAAGAAGCCCACGTCATGGGCGGCGGAGTGGAGTTGGGCGCGCAGCCGGGCGCGGGCGTCGGGGCCCTGGTCGGCGGCGGACAGATCGATCACGGGAAGCTGCTGCGACATGGTGCATCCGCAAAGGGTGAGGGCTCGGCCACGCCCGGTGATGGCCGGGGCGTACCGCGCCGTCGACGCCGGGGTGCGGCGTACGGCTCGGGCCGAGCGGGGTGGAGGAAGGAAGGCGCCGTCCCGCGGGAACGGCGAACGCGCGGCCGGAAGAAAGGGCGGCGCGGAGGGTCAGCCGATGGGCCGACAGGACATGCTCGTGACGCGGACGAGGTCCACATGGCGGCGTCGAACGAGCAGAAGCATGCGTTCACCCTAACCCCGCGAGAGCCGTGCGACGGCGTGACGCCGATCACACCGCCGTCCGCTCCCGCGCGCCGACCAGGCGCTTTGCCGCCCGAGCCGGGCCCACGGCCCGCCAGGACGCGTTCGCGGCGTCCGGCCTCCACGGGGGCGCTTCCCGTGAGACGGTGAGCGGTGTCCAGGTTCCCGGTCCCCGCACGGGAGGCGCAGCGCCATGCCCCGTACCGCTCAGGACGCCCTCGACGACGCGGTTCGCGCCCTCGCCCCCGACGCCGGGGCCAACCGGTTCCTGCCCCTGGTGACCACCGGCCGCGCGCCCCTGCACGCCCTGGCCGCCCTCGCGGCCGAGCAGCACCTCGTCATCGGCAGCGATCGCCGCAGCTTCGCGCATCTGGCGGGGCGGTCGGCGGACCCCTCGGCCGCGGCGTTCTTCGCCGCGCTGGCGGACGGCGAGGACGTGGCGCTGCGCGAGCTGGCCCGCTTCGCCACCGCCTGCGGCCTGGACGGTGCGGCCCTCGCCGCGTACGAGCCGAGGGCCGGCTGCCAGGCGTACCCCGCCTACGCGGCGTGGCTGGCGCTCCAGGCGGAGCCGGCCGATGTCGTGATCGCGCTGACCGCGAACTTCGCCGCCTGGGGCGGCTACTGCCGCGCCATGGCCGACGCGCTGCGCCGCGGATACGGCCTGGACGACGCGGCCTGCGGCTTCTTCGACTTCTTCGCGGCCCCCGCGCCGGAGATCGGGCGGCTGGCGCTGGCGGCCGTGGCGACCGGGCTGGAGCGGGGCACGGTCTCGGAAGCGGCGGCACAGCGCTACGGGCGGCTCCTCCAGAGCTACGAGCTGATGTTCTGGAACACCCTCGCGGACGCGGCGGGTTGAGCCACGGGGCCGGGCACCGTACGCGGGGCCCGGGACGAGCGCCCGGACAGGAGGGGCGCCCGGACAGGAGGGGCGGGGTCACGCGCCGGGCGTGCGGCTCACCGTGCGGCCCAGGGCCCGCGCGGCGCGGGCGAACACGGCGGCGTCGCGGTAGGCCGCGCCACCGGGGTCGTTGTTGAAGTACGCGTACACGTCGGCGGCGTCCGGGTAGGCGTCGGCGACGCGCCGGGCCCAGCTCGCCAGGGCGCGCCGGCCGTAGCGCGGCCAGGGGGCGGCCCGGCCGGCGTGGAAGCGCACGTACCCCCAGTCGGCCGTCCGCCACAGCGGGGTCACCGGCCGGGACCCCCGGTCGGCCCAGCACAGCGCCGCGCCGTGCTCCTCCAGGACGGCCCGCGTGCCGTCGGTCCACCAGGTCTCGTGCCGGGGCTCGACGGCCACCCGGACGCCGGCGGGGAAGCAGCGCAGACAGCGGGCGAGCGCCTCGGGGTCGGCCCGGAGCGTGGGCGGCAGCTGGAGCAGGACGGGGCCGAGCCGCTCGCCCAGCCCGGCGGCGCGCGCCATCAGCCGGCCCACCGGCTCCTCGGGGTCGCGCAGCCGCTTGATGTGGGTCAGATAGCGGCTGGCCTTGACCGCCATCACGAAGCCGGCGGGGGTGCGGTCGCGCCAGGCGGCGAAGGTGGCGGCCTCGGGGAGCCGGTAGAAGGCGTTGTTGTTCTCGACGGTGGCGAACCGGCTCGCGTACTCCTCCAGCCAGAGGCGCTGGGGCAGGGCGGCCGGATAGAGGCCCGGGCGCCAGTCGGCGTACTGCCAGCCGGAGGTTCCGACGAGGAGCGTCATACGGGATGCGTTCCCCGCGTGCGTGCGGGCGTCACGTAGTTGACTTGCGCCATGAGCTGCCCGTTCTGTGCGATCGTCGCCGACCTCTCCCCCGCCCACCGCGTGCTGGAGGACGCCACGGCCGTGGCGTTCCTGGACACCCGGCCCCTCTTCCCCGGCCACGTCCTCGTCGTGCCCCGGCGGCACGCCGAGACGCTCACGGACCTCCCGGAGAGCGAGGTCGGGCCCTTCTTCGGCCGGGTGCGGCGGGTGGCGGCGGCGGTGCAGGAGGCCATGGGGGCGGCCGGCTCCTTCGTCGCCGCGAACAACCGGGTGAGCCAGTCCGTGCCGCATTTCCACGTCCATGTGGTGCCGCGCAACCCCAAGGACGGCCTGCGGGGTTTCTTCTGGCCCCGTACGCGGTACGCGGACGAGGCGGAGGCGGCCGGGGTCGCCGCCCGGGTGCGGGCCGCGCTCGACAGCGGGTCGCCCTGAGCTCGTTCCGCTCCCGGGGCGAGGGGCCGTCCCGGGACGCCCGATGCGGGCCCCGCATGGACTCTTCCGCCCCATTCTGCGCATATTGGACTGAGAGGCCGGAGCCCCCACGGGCCGCCGAAGGGCCCGCTGGGCCGGGGCCGAGAACGGGATTCCCTCACCGCCCGGGCCGGGGGGCCGGGATCAGAGGTGGACGATGCGATTCATCGACCGAGCGGACGCCGGGCGCCATCTGGCCGAGCGGCTCGAGCATCTGCGCAGCGAGAATCCGGTCGTGCTCGGCCTGCCGCGGGGCGGAGTGCCCGTGGCGTACGAGATCGCCCAGGTGCTGGAGGCGCCGCTGGACGTGATCCTGGTCCGCAAGCTGGGGGTGCCGTTCCACCGGGAGCTGGGCTTCGGCGCGATCGGTGAGGGCGGGGTGCGGGTGGTCCGCGGCGACATCGTGCGGATGAGCCATGTGGACGAGACGGACCTCGCCGAGGTCGAGCGGACCGAGCAGGTGGAGCTCGCCCGGCGGGCCGAACGCTTCCGGGGCGGCCGGCCGCGCGCCTCGCTCGCCAGCCGTACGGCGATCGTCGTGGACGACGGCATCGCGACCGGCGCGACCGCGTCCGCCGCCTGCCGGGTGGCGCGGGCGCAGGGCGCGGCGCGGGTGGTGCTGGCCGTGCCGGTGGCGCCGCCGGACGCGGTGGCCACGCTCCGGCCGGAGGTCGACGAGCTGGTCTGTCTGACCACGCCGGAGGTTTTCTTCGCGGTGGGCGAGTGGTACCGGGACTTCACCCAGACCGAGGACGCGGAGGTCGTCGACCTGCTCAGGCGCGGCGCGGCCTTCGGCGGCCAGGCCCCGGAGGCCGCGAGCGGGTCCGCCGCGGCGGCGGACCCCTCGGCCGGGGCGGACCCCTCGGCCGCGGCCGCCGACCCGCCGTCCGGAGCGGACCCGCCGTCCGCGGCCGCCGACCCGACCGGCGGGGACGCGAACCGCTCTCCCACGGGCGCGGGCCCCTCCCCCGGAGGCGCGGCCGCCTCCGCCGGGGGCGCGGGCCCGGCCGCCGGCCGTACGGGCGCCCCGGCCCCCGTCGAGCTGCCCGTGGAGAACGGCACCGTCCGGCTGCCCGGCGATCTGACGATGCCGCCCGGCGCCCCGGCCGTGGTCGCGTTCGCCCACGGCAGCGGCAGCAGCCGGCTCAGCCCGCGCAACCGGGCCGTGGCCGCGGCGCTCAACGAGGCGGGCCTGGGCACGCTCCTCTTCGACCTCCTCACCCCGGACGAGGAGCTCGACCGCTCGAACGTCTTCGCCATCGAGCCCCTGGCCCGCCGGCTGGCGGACGTCACCCGCTGGCTGCGCCGCGAACAGGTGCCCATCTGCTACTTCGGCGCCAGTACGGGCGCGGCCGCGGCCCTGTGGGCGGCGGCCGACCTGGCGGCGGAGGACGCTGCGGGAGCCGGCGGCGCGGGCGCCGGTGCGGCCGGGCCCGGTGGGGCTACGACGGCCGGCGGTGGCGCGGCGGCCGACGGCCCGGCGGTCGCGGCCGTGGTGTCCCGGGGCGGCCGCCCCGATCTCGCCGGGGCCCGGCTCGCGGGCGTACGGGCCCCGACCCTGCTGATCGTCGGCGGGCACGACGAGACCGTGCTCGACCTCAACCGCCAGGCGGCGGCCCGGCTGCGCTGCGAGCACCGGCTCGCGATCGTGCCGGGTGCCACGCATCTGTTCGAGGAGCCCGGCGCGCTGGCGGCGGTGTCCGAGCTCGCCCGCGACTGGTTCGCGGCCCACCTCGCCCCCTCGGGCGGCGTACGACGCGCCGGCTGAGGACGGCGTACGACGCGCCGGCCGAGGCCGGCCGGCCGGCCGGCGCCCCACCGGCGGCAACGTCCACCACCAACGCGCACATCGGAGGTCATGGCCATGGAGACGATCGTGGGGGGCAACATCGACATGGAGTTCCACGAGGGCGGACAGGAGACCGAGGCCGACGTCCGGCTGCGGCTGCGGGACGGCACGGAGGTGAAGGCCCACGGCGCCACCGTCCGGCACCCCAGCGACCCCGCCCGCCAGCGCATCGGCGAGGAGATCGCGGCGGCCCGGGCACTCAACGACCTCGCCAAGCAACTGCTCGACAAGGCCAGTGCGGACATCTCCGAGACCACGCACCAGCCCACGCGTCTGAGGCACTGACCCGCACGGCGGGCGGGGCGCGGTGCCGTGCGCCACGACCCGCCCGCCGACGGCCCGCGCCCGGCCCTACGCGACGCGGTGGAGGGCCTCCCCCATGGGAGAGCTCTCGCCGGCGACGTGCGCGCGGACGGACGCGAGGTAGTCCGCGCGCCGGACGCGACCGTGGCCGTGGGTGTCCAGTGCGCGAAGGCCGCCTCGATGTTGCCGAGCGGGTTGCCCAGCGCCGTGCGCAGCGCCGTGAACTCCCCTCGCCGCCCATCTGGCCGACCACGCCCGCGTGTTCATCGGGGTGACCGACCCGATCGACCCGCGCGTCGAGACCCCCGAGCAGGTCCGCGACAGGGTCCTGACCGCGGCCCGCCATGGCGGGGGCCGGGCGCCCGCGCGCCAGCCTTCCTCGAGCGGGGCGTGCCAGGATGGCCGAGCGGCGCCCGGGCCCGGGAGGAAGATCTTCGCCGGGCCGGACGTTGACGCCTCGCACAAGCCGTCGGAGCAAGCGACAGGAGTGGGACACCGCATGCCCAGCACTTCGGACGACACCCAGGCAACCGCACGCATCGGCGTCACCGGACTCGCCGTCATGGGCAGCAATCTGGCCCGGAACTTCGCCCGCCACGGCCACACCGTGGCCGTGCACAACCGCACCCCCACCCGGACCCGCGCGCTCATCGAGGAGTTCGGGCACGAGGGCGACTTCGTCCCCGCCGAGAGCGCCCAGGACTTCGTCGCCGCCCTCGAACGGCCCCGGCGGCTCGTCGTCATGGTGAAGGCCGGCGGCCCCACGGACGCCGTCATCGAGGAGTTCGCCCCGCTCCTGGAGCCCGGCGACATGATCATCGACGGTGGCAACGCGCACTTCGCCGACACCCGCCGCCGCGAGGCGGCCCTGCGCGAGCGCGGCATCCACTTCGTCGGCGCCGGCATCTCCGGCGGCGAGGAGGGCGCCCTCAACGGCCCCAGCATCATGCCCGGCGGCTCCCCCGAGTCGTACGAGGCCCTCGGCCCGCTGCTGGAGGACATCGCCGCCACGGCGGAGGACGGCACGCCCTGCTGCGCCCACATCGGCCCCGACGGCGCCGGCCACTTCGTGAAGATGGTGCACAACGGCATCGAGTACGCCGACATGCAACTCATCGCCGAGGCGTACGACCTGCTGCGCCATGTCGCCGGTTACGAGCCCGCGCGGATCGCCGAGACGTTCCGGACCTGGAACACCGGGCGGCTCGACTCGTACCTCATCGAGATCACCGCCGAGGTGCTCGCCCACACCGACGCCGCCACGGGCCGGCCGTTCGTGGACGTCGTGGCGGACGAGGCCGAGCAGAAGGGCACCGGCCGCTGGACCGTGCAGACCGCCCTCGACCACGGCGTCCCCGTCTCCGGCATCGCCGAGGCCGTCTTCGCCCGCTCCCTCTCCGGGGCCAGCGCCCTGCGCGAGGCGGCCCGCACCCTGCCGGGGCCCAAGCGGGACCCGCTCCCCGCCGAGGAGGCGACCGCGTTCGCCGCCCGGGTGGAGGAGGCCCTGTACGCCTCGAAGGTCGTCTCGTACGCCCAGGGCTGGAACATGATCGGCGCGGCGAGCGCCGAGTACGACTGGGGCATCGACCTCGGCCGGGTGGCCGCCATCTGGCGGGGCGGCTGCATCATCCGGGCCGCGTTCCTCGACCGCATCCGCTCGGCCTTCGCCACCGACCCGGGGCTGCCGACGCTGCTGGCCGACCGCGCCTTCGCCGACGAGATCGGCGCGGCCCAGGAGTCCTGGCGGGCGGTGGTCGGCACGGCCGTCGCCCACGGCGTCCCGACCCCCGGCTTCTCCGCCGCCCTGGCCTACTACGACGCGCTGCGCGCCGAGCGGCTCCCGGCCGCGCTCACCCAGGGGCAGCGCGACTTCTTCGGCGCCCACACGTACCGGCGCACCGACCGCGACGGCACGTACCACACGCTGTGGGGCGGTGACCGCGCCGAGGAGCGGCGCGACTGACGGCCTGTCGGCGCCCTGTCGGCGTCAGCCGGCGGCGGCGAGGACCTTGTCGGCGGCCTTCTTGTCGAGGGAGACGCGGACCAGGCCCGCCGCCAGCCGGGGCAGGTCCTCCGGCGCCACCAGCCGGGCCAGCGCTCCGGGCGCCGTGGGCAGCCCGAGGCGCTCCGCGCCGGACAGCGCCTTGCCGTCCAGGTGCGGGGCGACATCGGGCCACACGCCCTGCACCTCGCGCAGGAAGATGTCGGCCCCGGCCGGCCCGATGCCCGGGAAGCGGCGCAGGCCCTCCCCCGGGTCGCCGGCCTCGCGCAGCCGCCGCAGATCGCCCTTGAAGTCGCGGAGCAGCAGCTCCGCCTCGTCGCCGAGCTGAGTGGCGGTGCGCTCGTCGTAGCGGCGGTAGCCGCCCTCCCCGAGCGCGTCCACCCGCTGCTGCCAGTCGGCCCGCGCCATGCTCCGCGGGTCGCGCAGGCCGGCGGCGAACAGCGCGCGGGCCGCCGCCACGGCGATGTCCGCCCGGATGCGGGCGGACAGCAGATGGGAGAGGACCAGCAGCTGGTACAGCGGCGCGGGCGTGTCGCGCAGTCTGATGCCGGCCTCGGCGGCGTAGGTGCGACCCTCGCGGTCGAGCAGTGCGTGGACGACGGCTTCCTGCTTGCGGCCCATGCGGTCCCTCACCTCACGTTTTTTCGGCTGCTCCTTCGGCCGGGCCGCCGCTCCGGCGCCCGGTGCGCGGGTTCCCGGCGGCGCGACCGCCAATCGTTCACGGCCCCGGCCGCCGGGCCGATCACCCGTCCGGTCGCCCCGCCGCGCGTGGCGCGTTCCGCGCGTCCGCCCTTCGGGAGGGACCTGCGACGATGGAGATGCGGGTGGGACGCGGCGGACCCATTGGGCGACGAGGCGGCGAGGACAGCGATGACCGGCATCCAGGAGACCACCGGGCACGGCGGGCACCGGCGCGCGGTCCGCCACCAGGGCAAGACCGCGTTCGACGACGTGTACGACCGGCCCGACCCGCGGGCGTACTTCCGGCGGCTCCGGCCCCTGGCGTACCGCACCCCGCACCACGCCCAGCCCGTCTTCCGCCGGCTGCTCGCCGCCCACCAGGAAGTGACGGGGGCCGCCGGCCCGCCGACCGTGCTCGACATCTGCTGCTCCTACGGGGTCAACGCGGCGCTGATCAACCACGAGCTGAGCCTGGAGGAGCTCTACGCCCGCTACACCGCGCCCGAGCGGGCCGGCCTCACCACGGACGAGCTCATCGACGCCGACCGGGCGTTCTATGCCGGCCGGCGGCTGCCGAGCGCCGCGCCCGTCCTCGGGCTGGACGCGGCCGGCCGCGCCGTCGCCTACGCGGAGCGCGCCGGGCTTCTCGACCGCGGCTTCGGCGAGGACCTGGAGAGCGCGGACCCCGGCGAGGAGCTCACCCGGGCGCTCCCCCGGGTGGGGCTGATCACGGTCACCGGCGGCATCGGTTACGTCACGGAGCGGACCTTCGCGCGGCTCCTGCCGCACATGGCCCACGGGCCCGAGGGCGTGTGGGTGGCCGCCTTCGTGCTGCGGTCCGTCAGCTTCGAGCCGATCGCGGAGACGCTGGACGGGTTCGGGCTGGTCACGGAGAAACTGCCGCACACGTTCGCGCAGCGGCGGTTCAGTGACGAGCGGGAGCGGCGGGCCGCGCTGGCGGCGGTGGCCTCGGCGGGGCTCTCGCCCGAGGGCAAGGAGGAACTCGGCTTCCACCACTGTGAGCTTTTTCTGGCCCGGCCCGGGCCGGTGGCGGCGTGGCGCCCCGCGGACCTCTACGCGATGTGAAGTGTGCGCGACGTTCTTGACGTGACCGTCGCTGCGTTTCCGCGCCTTCGGCGCTTTGCGCGACGACCGGGGTCACGTTGTCCGTGACGTGAGCGTTTGCCCGCGCCTTCGGTGCGGGGACCGCCCCACCCCGGCCTCCGGCCGGGGAAAAGAGCCCCGCCCCTTCGGGGCGGGAGAGGGG
>NZ_JBPQTV010000152.1:0-15094 GCF_051386515.1 Streptomyces sp. URMC 123
CCCCCCGCTCCCCCCGCTCCCTCCGATCCCTCCGATCCGGACGGCCCGGCCGCTCCCGTACGGAGGACAGACCGTTTCGGCCGGTCGCCCCAGGGCACCCGCCCCGCAGAAGCGACCCGAACGATCACGAGTCCCGACTGGGAGGCTTCGATGAGCGGCACGCCCCGGACCGCATCGCCCACCGCCGACACCTCGCTGCCCCGCGCGTCCGTCAGGGACACCCTGCGCATCGCGGCGGGAGTGGGCCTGCCCACCGTCGCCGGCGGGGTGGTCACCCGGCGCGAGAAGGCCCTGGCGCTGGCTGAGCGGACGGGGGCCGACCGCCGCGCCGTCGCCGTGCTCCGCGATCTGCGGGGGCGCTACGGCCCCGGCCCGCTGCTCTGCTCGCTCGCCGGCCGCTCGGTCGCCCTGCTGCTCGCCCCCGGGGACGTCGAGCGGGTGCTCACCGGCACCCCCGAGCCGTTCACCCCGGCCAACCGGGAGAAGCGCGGCGCCCTGGCGCATTTCCAGCCGCACGGCGTGCTCGTCTCCGGCGGCAGGGCGCGCGAGGACCGCCGCCGGTACAACGAGACCGTGCTGGACACCGGGGAGGGGCTGCACCGGCTCGCCCCCGCCGTCGTCGACAAGGTCCACGACGAGGCCCGCGCGCTGCTCGGCCTCGCCACCGCCACCGGCCAGCTCGACTGGGACGACTACGCCCCGGCCTGGTGGCGCCTGGTCCGGCGGATCGTGCTGGGCGACAGCGCCCGCGACGACCGCACCCTCACCGACCTCCTCGACCGGCTGCGCTCGGACGCCAACTGGTCCTACTTCCGGCCCCGGCGCGACGAGCCGCGCCGCCGCTTCGAGCGCCGGCTCGCCGGCCACCTCAGCCGCGCCGAGCCCGGCAGCCTCGCCGAGGTCATCGGCGACACCCCCGCCGAGCCGGGCCTGGACCCGGCCGGCCAGGTGCCGCACTGGCTGTTCGCCTTCGACGCCGCCGGCATGGCCGCCTTCCGGACCCTGGCCCTGCTCGCCACCCACCCCGAGGAGCGGGCCCGGGTGCGGGAGGAGCTCGCCGGGGCCGACCTGTCCAAACCGCAGCTCCTGCCCCGGCTGCGCGCCTGTGTGCGGGAGAGCCTCCGGCTCTGGCCCACCTCGCCGTTCATCCTGCGCGACAGCACCGTCGACACCGAGTGGGAGCACGGCACCCTGCCGGCCGGCACGGCGGTGCTCGCCTACGCCCCCTACTTCCACCGGGCCGAGTCCCTGCCGTACGCCGACCGCTTCGCCCCGGAGATCTGGCTGGACGGCACGGCGCAGCGCAACCCCGCCCTGATCCCGTTCAGCGCGGGCCCGGGGGAGTGCCCCGGCGAGGACCTCGTGCTGCTGACCACCTCCACCCTCCTGGCCGCCTTCCTCGACGGCCACGACTTCCGCCTGGAGTCCGCCCCCCGGCCCCGGCCCGAGGAGCCGCTGCCGTACACGCTCAGCCACTTCGGGCTGCGCTTCGCCCCCGTGGCCCGGCCCGGCGGTGCCCCGTGAGCGCCGGGGCCCAGGCCCTCGTGGCCGGCGCGCTGCTGGTGCTGGCCGCGACGGCGGTCACGGCCGGGGTGCTGTTCGTGCGGCTGGTACGGGCCCGGCGGGCGCTGCGCCGCGCCGGCCTGCCCGACGGCCGGGCGGCCCTGTGGGGCGCGGCCCTCTACGTGCTGTGCCCGGTCGACCTGCTGCCCGACCCGGTGCTGCTGGACGACATCGGGGTGCTGCTGCTGGCCCTGCGCTCGGTGCACGCCGCGGCGGCCCGGGCCGGCCGCCCCGCCCCGGCGCTCGAACGGCCGAGCGTGCGCTGCGAGCCGCGGGGCCGCGTGCCAGGGTGAGGGAGAAGGGCCGGTCCAGCCCGCGCGGCCCCGCGCACCCCGGCGCCGTACGGCCTGTACGGCACGGTGCGCCGCCCGCGCGAACCCCAGGGCAGCACCTCTCCCGGGCCGTCCCGCCGCGCGCACCCGACGGGACGGCGACCGATGTCCAGCACCACGTCCGAGCACCGCCGAGGGCACCACGACAGCCCCGACACCGACGAGGACTTCCGTCGGCTGCGCCGGATGCCGCCCGGGCCGGAGCGGGACCGGCTGCGACAGCGGATCATCTGCGCCTGGCTGCCGGTGGCCGAGCGCCTCGCCCGGGGCTTCCGCGACAAGGGCGAGAGCCTGGACGACCTCACCCAGGTGGCCGCGCTGGCCCTGGTCAACGCCGTGGACCGGTACGACCCCGACCGGGGGCACGCCTTCGCCTCGTTCGCCGTCCCGACCGTCGTCGGCGAGATCAAACGCCACTTCCGCGACCACCTGTGGACGCTCCACGTGCCCCGGCGCATCCAGGAGCTGCGGGCCCGCACCCGCGCCGCCCGCCACGAGCTGGAGCAGCGCCAGGCCGGCCGGGCGCCCTCCGTACGGGACGTCGCGGCGTACACCGGGCTCACGGAGGAGGAGGTCCGGCTCGGCATGGAGGCCGACGCCTCCTGCGAGGCGCTCTCCCTCGACGGCCCGGTGGGCGGCGTCGACGGCCGCCCGCCGGTCGACACGCTGGGCGCCGAGGACCCGGCGATCGACCTGGTGGTGCACCGCGAGTCCCTCAAGCCCCTGATCGCGGGGCTCTCGGAGGTCGATCGGCTCATCCTCTACCTGCGGTTCTTCGAGGAGCTGACCCAGTCGCAGATCGGGGCCCTGATGGGGGTCTCGCAGATGCAGGTCTCCCGGACCCTGGCCCGCCTCTGCCGCCAGCTGCGGCAGGGGCTGCTCGCCCCCGTCTGACGGTCCCGGCCGGCCGGCCCGTCCGACCGGCTTCGGCCGGTCGGCCCCTTGTCCGGCCCCTTGTGTGCGGCGCCGCGCACCGGGTACTCGCGACATGAGGGACCGCCGCGCCGGGAGCGGCGGCCGTGACCGACGGGGGAGGCCGCCCCAGGACGCGAAACCACGTGGAACGGACGCAGACGCAGAGAGGTGACCGACGATGCCCGCAGGATCGAGCCCCAAGCGCGAACGCCAGTACGAGCACATCAAGGAGAGCGCCGAGCAGCGCGGCGCGAGCGAGAAGCGGGCCAAGGAGATCGCGAGCCGCACGGTGAACAAGGAGCGGGCGCGCAGCGGCGAGTCGAAGACCGCCAGCCGCTCCTCGCTCAAGGACCCGATGTCGGCCTCGCAGCGGGGCGGCAAGCGCTCGCACACCGGCTCCGGCGGACCGACCCGGGACCAGCTCTACAACGAGGCCAAGCAGAAGAACATCGAGGGCCGCTCGTCCATGACCAAGGACCAGCTGAAGAAGGCCCTGGGGCGCTGAGACCCGGGGCCGCCGCGCCCCGCGGGGCCGCGTCCCCGGGTCTCCCTGCCGGCGGCCGGCCGAAAACCTCTGGTCAACGGCGGTGCCGTGACCCATGATGGGCCGATGATGATCAGAGAGGCCACGGCCGAGGACTGGGCGGCGATCTGGCGCTTCCAGGAAGGGATCGTGCGGGCGGGGGAGACCTACACCTATCCGCGCGACATCACCGAGGAGCGCGCCCGGGGCATGTGGCTGCTGGAGCCGCCGGGCCGCACCGTCGTCGCGGTGGACGGGGACGGCACCGTGCTCGGCACGGCCAAGATGAACCCCAACCACATGGGGCCCGCCTCGCACATCGCCAGCGCCAGCTTCATGGTGGCGCCCGAGCACGGCGGGCGCGGGGTCGGCCGGGCGCTCGGCGAGCACGTCCTCGACTGGGCGCGGGCCGAGGGCTACCGCGCCATGCAGTTCAACGCCGTCGTGGAGACCAACACCCGCGCGGTCGCCCTCTGGCGCTCGCTCGGCTTCGAGGTCATCGGCACGCTGCCGGAGGGATTCCACCACCCCGAGAAGGGCTATGTGGGGCTGCACATCATGCACCGCCGCCTCTGACAGCCCGTTCCCGACGCCGCCCGCCCCGGAAACCCGCCGACGCCGCCCGGCCTCGGAGAGCCCGCCGCCGGCGCCGCCGCGCGACCGCCGCCCCGCGGCTCACCCGCCCAGCCGCTCCAGCAGGGCCTCCGGGTGGATCGGCAGGTCCCGCACCCGCACGCCCGTCGCGTGGTGCACGGCGTTGGCCACCGCCGCCGCCGTGCCCACGATGCCGATCTCCCCGATGCCCTTGGCGCCCATGGGGTTGAGGTGGCCGTCCTCCTCGGGCAGCCAGTGCGCCTCGATGTCCACCACGTCCGCGCAGGCGGCCACGTGGTACGAGGCGAGGTCCCGCTCGGCGTGGTCGCCGAAGGCCGGGTCCATGGTGCTGCCCTCCAGCAGCGCCATCGACAGCCCCATCGTCATGCCGCCGATGAACTGCGAGCGGGCGGTCCTGGCGTTGAGCACCCGCCCGGTGGCGAACACCCCCAGCAGCCGGCGCGCCCGTACCTCCCCGGTGTCCCGGTCCACCGCCACCTCGGCGAACTGCGCCCCGAACGCGGCCCGGACGACCTCCTGGGACCGGCGCGCGATGTCCTCCGCGGTGTCGACGCGGACCGTCAGCCCCTCACCGGGCACCACCCCGCCCCGCCCGGCCAGCCGTTCCCGCAGCTCCCGGCACGCCTTGTGCACCGCCCACCCCCAGGACGCCGTGCCGATCGAGCCGCCGGCCAGCGGCGCGGGCGGCAGATCGCTGTGCCCGATCTCCATCCGCACCCGCTCCAGGGGGGCCTCCAGCGCCTCCGCCGCGATCTGCGCGAGCACCGTACGGGCGCCGGTGCCGATGTCGGTGGCGTTGACCCGCACCACGTAGTCGCCCGCCGGCTCGGCCCGCACCTCGGCCGTCGACGACTCGATCTCCGCCGGGTACATCGAGGCCGCCACCCCGGTGCCCACCAGCAGCCTGCCCTCGGCCCGGGCGCCGGGCTCCGGGTCGCGGTCCCGCCAGCCGAAGCGGCGGGCCCCCTCCCGCAGGCACTCCACCACCTGGCGGCTGCTGAACGGCAGCCCCGACGCGGGGTCCCGCTCCGGCTCGTTGAGCACCCGCAGCTCGATCGGGTCGAGCCCGCAGCGCTCCGCGAGCTCGTCCATGGCGCACTCCAGCGCGTACATCCCGGGGCAGTAGCCGGGCGCCCGCAGCCAGGAGTTGGGGGGCACGTCCAGCCGGGCGACCCGGTGCGTCGTACGGCTGTGCGGGCTGGTGTACATCGACCGGGTGGGCTGGGCGGCCTGCTCGTAGAACTCCCGGATCGTGGCCGTGCCGCTGATCACCTCGTGGGCGACGGCCGCGATCCGGCCGTCCGCGCCGGCTCCGATCCGGACCCGCTGCTCGGTGGCCGCCCGGTACCCGACGACCGCCGCCAGCTGGTTGCGCGGCAGGACCAGCTTGACCGGGCGGTCCACGGCCCGGGCCGCCATGGCGGCCAGCACCACCTGGGGGCGCGGGGTGCCCTTGGAGCCGAAGCCGCCGCCGATGTGCTCGGCGACCACGGTGACGCGCTCCTCGGGCAGCCCGAAGAGCGCCGCCAGGGTGCGCCGTACGGTGGTCGAGCCCTGGTTGGAGTCGTACACCCGCAGCCGGTCGCCCTCCCAGAGGGCCACCGTGGCGTGCGGCTCCATCGGGTGGTTGTGCTCGGCCGGGGAGGTGTAGACGGCGTCGAGACGGACCTCGGCGGCGGCGTAGGCGGTGTCGAAGTCGCCCCACGCGCGGTCGATCCCCTCCTCGTCGGGGGTGCGCAGGCCCGGGTGGTCGGAGGTCAGCACGACGTCGTGCGGCCGGGAGGCGTAGGTGATCCGGACCGCCTCGGCCGTGGCGCGGGCCGCCTCCGGGGTCCGGGCGACGGCCAGCGCCACATACTGTCCGCGGTGCGCGACCTGGGAGGACTGGAGGACGGCGAGGGTGCCGTCGTCCGCCTCGCGGAGCCGGGGCGCGTTCTCGTGGGTGAGCACGGCGAGCGCGCCGGGTTCGGCCAGCGCCCGCCCGCAGTCGATGGAGGCGATCTCGCCCTTGGCGACGGGCGCCGGGACCGGCCAGGCGTAGGCGCAGCCCTCGGGGGTGTGCTCGGCGGCGTAGCGGGCGGCGCCGGTGACCTTGGCGAGGCCCTCCAGCCGGACGGCGGGGGCGCCGAGGGTGCCGGTGGCCGGTGTCGCGCCCCCGGCGCCCGCCGGGCCCTGCGCGGTGGCGGTGGTGCGGGTCATCGGGGTGCCCCCTTCGCGGGACCGGGCCGGGGCGGCCCGGGTGGGTCGGGTGGCCCGAGCGGCTCGGCCGGGCCGCCGGGAGGTGGTCCGCCGCCCGCCAGCTCCAGCAGCGTCCGCACGGCGAGATTGCGCACCAGCGGCACCTTGAAGCCGTTGTCCCGCAGCGGCTCGGCGGCCGCCAGCTCCGCCTCCACCGCGGCGGTGATCGAGGCGGCGTCGGTGGGCGCCCCCAGCAGCCGTTCCTCGGCCACCCGCGCCCGCCAGGGCTTCGCCGCCACCGCCCCGAAGGCCAGCCGCACGCGCCGCACCCGGCCGCCGTCGGTCTCCAGCGCCGCCGCCACCGAGCCCAGCGCGAAGGCGTACGAGGCCCGGTCGCGCGCCTTGCGATAGGCGGAGCGGGCGGCCTCGGGCGCGGCGGGGAGCTCCACATGGGTGATCAGGTCGCCGTGCTCCAGCACGGTCTCCCGCTCGGGCCGGTCGCCGGGCAGCAGGTGGAACTCCGTCAGCGGCACCCGGCGGTCGCCCGACGGGCCGTGGACGACGACGACCGCGTCCAGGGCGGCGAGCGCCACCGCCATGTCGGAGGGGTGGGTGGCGACGCAGTGCCGGGACGCGCCCAGGATCGCCAGGTCGCGGTGGATGCCCTCCCGGGCCGGGCAGCCGGAGCCCGGCCGGCGCTTGTTGCACGGCTTGGACACGTCCTGGAAGTACAGGCAGCGGGTGCGCTGGAGCAGGTTGCCGCCGGTGGTGGCGGCGTTGCGCAACTGGCCGGAGGCGCCGGCCAGCAGGGCCTGGGAGAGCACCGGGAAGCGCTCGCGCACCAGCGGGTCGTCCGCCAGGTCGCTGTTGCGGACCGCCGCGCCGATCCGCAGGCCCCCGTCGGCGGTGGCCTCCACCCGGTCGAACGGCAACCGGGTGACGTCGATCAGCAGGTCGGGGCGTTCCACCCCCAGCTTCATCAGATCGACGAGGTTGGTGCCGCCGCCGAGGTAGCGGGCGCGCCGGCCGGCGGTGAGGGCGGCGACGGCCGTCGCGGGGTCCCGGGCGCGCTCGTAGCGGAACGCCTTCACCGGGGGCCTCCCGGGGCCGCCGCTCCGGTCCGCCGGGCCGCGTCGGCGACCGCGCGGACGATGTTCGCGTACGCGCCGCACCGGCACAGGTTGCCGCTCATCCGCTCCCTGATCTCCGCGTCCTCGGGGGCGATCGGTCCGCTCGGGCCGCTCGCGTCGCCCGGCTCGCTCGGTCCGCCCGGGTCGCCCGGTCCGCCCCGGGCGCCGGCCGGAGCGCGGCCGGCGGTCACCGCGCTCGGCCGGCCCTCGGCCAGCTCCCGCAGCACGTCGACGGCCGAACAGATCTGGCCCGGGGTGCAGTAGCCGCACTGGAAGGCGTCCCGCTCCAGGAACGCCTCCTGGACGGGGTGGAGCCGGCCGCCGACGGCGAGCCCCTCGACGGTGGTGATGTCGGCGCCGTCGTGGGCCACGGCCAGCAGCAGGCAGCTGTTCATCCGTCTGCCGTCCACCAGGACGGTGCAGGCGCCGCACTGGCCGTGGTCGCAGCCCTTCTTGGTGCCCGTCAGGTCCAGGAGCTCGCGCAGCGCGTCCAGGACCGTGGTGCGATGGTCGACCACCAACTCGTGCGGCGTGCCATTGACGCGCAGGGTGACCGCCGAGGCGTGGCCACGCGGGTCCATCGCGGGGAACCTCCCGACCTCGTCCGCTGGAACATGGTGGGGAATAACCCGATACGCGGCGGGTGAAACAGGGGTGACCCCCAAGGCGTACGACGCGGCGCGGCCGTCAGGGAAGCCAGAGGCGTCAGGGCGTCAGCGGCGGCGGGGCGCCCGGCCGGTGCGGGTCCAGGCCAGCACCTGGGCCGCGGTCCAGGTGGTGATGATCCGCTCGGCCGGCACCTCGCACTCCTCGGCCCGCGCACAGCCGTAGATCTGCCACTCCAGCTGCCCCGGGGCGTGGGCGTCGCTGTCGACGGAGAAGAACACCCCCGCGTCCCGGGCCTGTCGCAGCAGCCGGCGCGGCGGGTCGAGCCGGTCCGGCCGGCTGTTGATCTCCACGGCCGTGCCGGAGGCCGCGCACGCCTCGAACACCGCCTCCGCGTCGAACTCCGACTCGGGGCGGCCACGGCCGGTGACCAGCCGGCCCGTGCAGTGGCCCAACACGTCGACCAGCGGGTTCGTCACCGCCCGCAGCAGCCGGCGGGTCATCGCGGGGGCCGGCATCCGCAGCTTCGAGTGCGCCGAGGCCACCACCACGTCGAGCTCGTCGAGCAGCGCCGGGTCCTGGTCGAGGGAGCCGTCCTCCAGGATGTCGCACTCGATCCCGGTGAGCAGCCGGAAGGGCTTCAGCCGCGTGTTCACCTCGGCCACCACGGCCAGCTGTTCGCGCAGCCGTTCGGCCGACAGGCCGCGGGCGACGGTCAGCCGGGGGGAGTGGTCGGTGAGCACCGCCCAGTCGTGCCCGAGGTCCTTCGCCGCCCGCGCCATCTCCTCGATCGGGCTGCCCCCGTCGGACCAGTCGGAGTGCAGATGGCAGTCGCCGCGCAGGGCCGCCCGCAGCCGTTCCCCGCCCGTCACCAGCGGCGCGGCGCCCTCCTCCTCCAGCCGGGTCAGATAGCCGGGCCGCGCGCCCGCCAGCGCCTCCCGCACCACCTGCGAGGTCTTGGGCCCCAGGCCCTTCACCGACTCCAGCGAACCGCCGGCCGCGCGCCGCAGGAGCTCGTCGCGGTCCATCGCGCCCACCACGGCCGCCGCCGTGCGGAAGGCACGGACGCGGTAGGTGGGCGCCCCCGCGCGCTCCAGCAGGAAGGCGATCCGCTCCAGCGCCGCCACCGGCTCCACCGCGGGGCCCCCTCACTCCTCGGCCTTGGCCCGGCTGGGCTGGACCCGCTTGGGCTCGCCCCGCATCTTGGGGTGCTCCGGCGGGTACGGCAGATCGCCCAGGCCGTGCTCGCGCTCGTCACGGGCCGCGAGCTCCAGCGCGGACTCCAGGCCGAACGCGTGCTCGTCCATGTCGGCGTGCACATCGCCCTCGTCGGCGTAGCGCACCGGCATGGTGGCGAGGTCGAAGTCCCGGGGCCGGGCGTCGTCGAGCTCCTCCCAGCGCAGCGGGGCCGACACCGGGGCGTGGGCGAACGGGCGCACGGAGTAGGCGCTGGCGATGGTGCGGTCCCGGGCGGTCTGGTTGTAGTCCACGAAGACCTTCGCGCCGCGCTCCTCCTTCCACCAGGAAGTGGTGACGCGCTCCGGCGCGCGGCGCTCCAGCTCCCGGGCGACGGCGATCGCCGAGCGCCGCACCTGTACGAAGGTCCACCGCGGCGCGATCGGGACGAAGACGTGGATGCCGCGCCCGCCCGAGGTCTTGGGCCAGCCGCGCAGCCCCAGCTCCTCCAGCACCACCCGCAGCTCCTTGGCGGCCCGCAGCGCGTCCTCGTAGTCCGTGCCCGGCTGGGGGTCGAGGTCGATCCGCAGCTCGTCCGGGTGCTCGGTGTCGTCGCGCCGCACCGGCCACGGGTGGAAGGTCAGACAGCCGAGATTGGCCGCCCAGACGACCGCCGCCGGCTCCGTGGGGCAGATCTCGTCCGCGTAGCGGCCGCTGGGGAAGGCGATCCGGCCGGTCGGGAGCCAGTCGGGGACGTTCTTGGGGGCGCGCTTCTGGAAGAACCACTCCCCGGTTACGCCGTCCGGGTAGCGCTCCAGGGTCGTGGGGCGGTCGCGCAGCGCCCGGACGATGCCGTCCCCCACGGCCAGGTAGTAGCGGGCGACGTCGAGCTTGGTGAAGCCCCGCTCGGGGAAGTACACCTTGTCGGGGTTGGACAGGCGCACGGTCCGCTCACCGACCGTGAGCTCCAAGGTCTCTCCCATGGACCCACGCTAGGGCCACGGGTCCCGCAGCGCCCCTCGACGGGCGGCACCGGACGCGTCGGCTCTGTCGTCTCTGTCGGCTGTACGGCGCCGGACCCGCGCGTGGGTGCCCATGGCGGGCGGCCGGGCCGCTCCCGCCGCACAATCAAGATCATGGACCTTCCGGTGATGCCGCCCGTCAAGCCGATGCTGGCCAAGTCCGCGGCGACGATCCCGCCGGGCATGCAGTACGAGGCCAAGTGGGACGGCTTCCGGGCGATCGTCTTCCGCGACGGCGACGAGGTCGTGCTCGGCAGCCGCACCGGCAAGCCGCTGACCCGCTACTTCCCGGAGGTCGTGGCGGCCGTACGGGAGAACCTGCCGCCGCGCTGCGTCGTCGACGGCGAGATCGTCATCGCCCGGGGCGACCGGCTGGACTTCGACGCCCTGCTGGAGCGCATCCACCCCGCCGACTCCCGGGTGCGGATGCTCGCCGGCACCACCCCGGCCGGCCTGGTCGTCTTCGACCTGCTCGCCCTCGGGGACGCGTCGCTCCTCGCCGCGCCGCTGCGCGAGCGGCGCGCCGCCCTGGTGGAGGCGCTGCGCCCGGCGGACGACCCGGTCTTCCTCGCCCCGGCGACCGAGGACCGCGACCGCGCCCTGGAGTGGTTCGAGCACTTCGAGGGCGCCGGGCTGGACGGTGTGATCGCCAAGCGCCTCGATCTGCCGTACCGCCCCGACGAGCGCGTGATGACCAAGGTCAAGCACGAGCGCACCGCCGACTGCGTCCTGGCGGGGCTGCGCGCGCACAAGAGCGGGCCGGTCGTCGGCTCCCTGCTGCTCGGGCTCCACGACGACCGCGGGCGGCTCCAGCACGTCGGCGTCTGCGCGTCCTTTTCCATGCGGCGGCGCCAGGAGCTGATGGCCGAACTCGAGCCGCTGCGAATGGAGTCCGTCGACGACCACCCCTGGGCCGACTGGGCGCGGGCCGAGGCCCATGAGGCCGACCGGATGCCGGGGGCGCCGAGCCGCTGGTCCGGGGGGAAGGACCTGTCGTGGGTGCCGCTGCGCCCGGAGCGGGTCTGCGAGGTGGCCTACGACCACATGCAGGGGAACCGCTTCCGGCACACGGCCCAGTTCCGGCGCTGGCGGCCGGACAAGGAGCCGCGCGACTGCACCTACGCCCAGCTGGAGGAGCCGGTCCACTACGACCTGAGCGCGGTGCTCAGCGGGGAGATCGAACGATAGTTCGCTCGGGGTCTCGCTCACGGCGCCGGGTGTAGCTCACGCTCACGCCGCCGGGTGCCGTTCACGCCGCCGGGGTGTCGGTCCGGATGACCGCGAACGGCGCCCCGAACGGGTCCTCCAGCCAGGACAGGCGGCCGATGCCGGGCGCGCTCACGGGCGGCATCGACACCGAGCCGCCGTGCCCCCGGACCGCCCCGGCGACGGTGTCCACGTCCTCCACCTCGAAGTACGGCAGCCAGCGGGGCGTGTCATGGCCCTGCTGGAGCGGGGCCATGCCCCCGAACGTGGTGTCCCGCCGGCCGCCGTCGGCCGTGGCGAGCACGGTGTACGTCATCCCCGGCTCCGCCACCTCCTCGTAGCGCCAGCCGAACACCGAGCGGTAGAAGCCGCGGGCCGCCGCGGGGTCCTTGGTGTGCAGCTCGACCCAGCAGAGGGCGCCGGGGTCGGTGACCCGTTCCAGGCCCGGGGTGACGCCCGGCTGCCAGACGGCGAAGTCCGCCCCGCCCGGGTCGGTGAACTGGGCCATCCGCCCGTTGTCGAAGACGTCGAACGGCTCGACCCGCACCGTGCCGCCGCCCTGCTCCACGGCCTTGGCCGTGGCGATGGCGTCGGGCGTGTGGAAGTAGACCGTCCAGGCGGAGGCGGCGTCCTTGTCGAGAAGCGGGCCCAGGGCCGCGACGGTCCGCCCCTCCTTGCGGAGGAAGCCGTAGCCGCCCGCGTCGGGCCCGGCGGGCAGGAAGTCCCAGCCGAAGACCCCGCCGTAGAAGGCGGCGGCCAGATCCGTGGCGGGGCTGCCCAGATCGAGCCAGTTGGGGGAGCCGGGGGCGAAGTCGGTGGCGAGCACGGTGGTCTGCTCCTTCGAACTCCTGCACGGGGTGGAAACCATCTGTTTTCGAGCATCTGGCGCTTTCGGGCATTGTCGGCCCGGCGGGCGCCGCCGATCCATGGACGCGGCCGGGGGCGCACCGCCCCGGCCCATGGCGGCTCGGCCGTTCGGCGGCACGGCCGGGCTCGAATATGAGCGTTCGATGACAGTTGCGGCCCCCGGCGGCCCCGGTGACCGAACCGGGTGGCCGCCCGATCAATACTGGTCGCATGCCACGCGTACTTCTGATCGAGGACGACCGCGCCGTGCGGGACGGCGTCACCCTCACGCTGCGCCGACGCGGGCACGACGTCGAGGCCGTGGCGAGCGGCGAGGAGGGCCTGGCGCTGCTCGACCGCTTCCGGCCCGATCTCGTCCTGCTCGATCTGATGCTGCCCGGCACCAATGGCTTCGAGGTGTGCCGCCGCATCCGGGCCGGGCACCAGATCCCGATCATCATGCTGACCGCCCGCGGCGACGACATCGACGTGGTCGTCGGGCTTGAAGCGGGGGCCGACGACTACATCGTCAAGCCCGCCCGCGGCGAGGTGCTGGAGGCGCGCATCCGGGCCGTGCTGCGCCGCACCGCCCCGCCGGGCGGGGGCGCCGAGCCCGCCGCCGGGGGGCCTGCGCCCGGCGGCGTCGAGGTGTACGGCGACCTGACCGTGGACCGCGCCGGGCTGCGGGTCTCCCGCTCCGGCCAGGAACTGGCGCTCGCCCCCTCGGAACTGCGGCTGCTGCTCTATCTCTCCGCGTCCCCGGGCCAGGTCTTCAGCCGCCAGCAGCTCCTCGAACAGGTCTGGGAGCACAGCTACCACGGCGACGCCCGGCTGGTGGACGCCTGTGTGATGCGGCTGCGCACCAAGATCGAGGAGCCCTCGGGCGCGCCGCGCGGAGCGGGACGGCGGTACGAGCCGTCGCCTCCCCCGGCTCTCCCTGCTGCTGCGCGGGCTGCGGGCCCGCCTGGTCATCGCCTTTCTGCTGGTCGCCGCCATCAGCGCGATGACCACCGCCGCCCTCACCTACCGCGAGGCGCGCAACGCCATACTCAAGCGCACCCAGGACAGCGCCGTGCGCGACCTCCGCTCCCAGATCAACTCGCTGGCCCCCGATCTGTCCGCCGAGCCCACCCCCCAGGACCTGCGCGAGTTCGGCCGCCAGCTCAGCCGCTCCGGCGAGGCCCACAGCTGGAGCATCCACGTCTCGTACCGGAACGGGGCCACCTATCCGGACGGCCCCGAGCTGGTCACCCCCGAACTGCGCGCCACGGTCGGCGAGCGCAAGGTGACCGCGTTCCAGCGGGTCTCCGCCCGGGGCGAGCCCTGGCTCGTCATCGGCATGCCCGTGATGTACGGCGGCCCGCACAGCCGCGCCCCCTCCGGCCTGGACGTCTACGCCGAGCTGCCGCTCCACGACGAGAAGACCAATGTCGAGGCGCTGGTCAACGCCGCCCAGCGGGGCGCCCTGCCCGCGGTCGGTCTCGCCGTCGTGCCCGCGCTGCTCGCGGCGCGCGGCGTGCTGCGCCCGGTCAGGGAGCTGCGCAGGGCCGCCCGGAAGATCGCCGGCGGCGAGCTGCACACCCGGCTGAAGGTGAGCGGCGGCGACGAACTCGCCGATCTGTCCCGCACCTTCAACGAGATGGCCGCCACGCTCGACGAGAAGATCGCCGAGCTCGACGACAAGGTCGAGGAGCTGCGCCGGATGGAGGCCAACGCGCGCCGCTTCGCCGCGGACGTCTCCCACGAACTGCGCACCCCGCTCGCCGCGATGTCGGCCGTCACCGATGTGCTCGACGAGGACGCGGCCGGGCTGGACCCGGACACCGCCCAGGCGGTCCGGCTGGTCAGCCAGGAGACCGGCAAGCTCGTCCGGATGGTCGAGGACCTGATGGAGGTCTCCCGGTTCGACGCCGGGGCCGCCGCCCTCCACCTCGACGAGGTCGACGTCGCCGAGGTGCTGCGCAAGACCCTCCAGATCCGCGGCTGGCACGACGAGCGGGTGGTGACCGACCTCCCGGAGGGGGTACGGACCCGGCTCGACCCCCGCCGCCTCGACGTGGTGGTCGCCAACCTCGTCGGCAACGCCCTCCGGCACGGTGGCGCGCCCGTCCTGCTGCGGCTGCGCGAGGGGGAGCGGCACGGCGAGCGGCTGCTGTGGATCGACGTGGCCGACAGTGGGCCGGGCATCGACCCCGAGGTCCTGCCGCACGTGTTCGAGCGCTTCTACAAGGCGGACGCCGCCCGGGCCCGCTCCGAGGGCAGCGGGCTGGGCCTCGCCATCGCCCTGGAGAACGTCCGTCTGCACGGCGGCACCCTGCGGGCGGCCAACTCGCTCGAGGGCGGGGCCGTCTTCACGGTGGAGCTGCCGCGGGTGCCGGCGGAGGAGCGGACATGAGGCCCGTACGGGGGCGGCGCCGCGCCGTGCGCCGTACGGTGGCGGGCGCGCTGCTGCTGGCGGCGCTGGCCGGCTGCGGGATCGAGTCCACCGGCGTGGTGGAGATCGGTGAACCGGCCGTCGGCATCAAGCGCCCGGGCCAGCGGGACAGCGTGGTGCGCCTGTTCTTCCTCTCGCCCACCGGCATCCGCCCGGCACCGCGCCCCGCCGCGGGCGAGGTCGGCCCGGAGGAGGCCCTGCGCCTGCTCTTCCGGGGCCCCGACAGCGGGGAGCGTCAGCGGGGCTTCGCCACGGACGTGCCCGAGGTCTCCGGCCCGATCGGGGCCACGGTCGCCGCCGGCCGGGTGGACGTGGCGGTCCCGGTCCCCCTCGCCAAGCTCACCACCCCGGCGCTCAGCCAGATCGTGTGCACCGCCGCCAACAGCTCGGTGCCCGGCGGCCGCCCACCGGCCGAGGTGGACGTCCGCCTCGCCGAGCCCGGGGGCGGGCGCTTCGGCCCGGTCCGCTGCGACGGCAGCAACGCCTTCCTGGAACCCCGCCCCAGCGAGCCCTCGCCGTCCCCCACGCCCCCTCGCTAGAGCCTGTTC
>NZ_JBPQTV010000153.1:0-15083 GCF_051386515.1 Streptomyces sp. URMC 123
GGCCGTCGCCGCGGCGGGGGCTCGGGGCGGGGCGGGGACATCGGCCGGGACGAGGACTTCGGCCGGGACGGGATCGGCCGTCAGGAACCAGGGCGATACGGGCACGGGAACGCTCCGCTCTTCCGGTGCGCCGACCGTCAGCCCCGGCTCCCGGAGCCGCCCGCGTTCCAGCCCACGTCGGAGCCGGCCGCGTTCCACCCGACGTCGGGGTCGGCGGCGTTCCAGCCGACGTCGGCGGGGGACGCCTTCGCCGTGACCGCCGCGGCGGCCTGGCCGGCGCCGCCCAGCGTCAGGACGAACGCGCCGAGAACCGCGGCCGCGGCCGGGATGAATTTACGGTGGAGAGAGCCGGAACCACTGCTTGCCGATGCACTGCGCTGCATGAGATTTCACCTCTCGGTCGGCAGCCGTGCCCCACTCGGTAAAACCCCGAGGGTTTATGGACGCGGCCGCGAAGGTAGTTTCCGGAAAGCCGCCGCGGCGGCTTGTGCGATGCCGCCCGCGATTGCCTGTCGGGCCCCGGTGGCGTTCCCCCGGAGCACCGGCGGGCGATTGCGTCGCGACACCGGGGAGTTCCGTTCTCCTTGCGGCCCCAACTCTCCCTCTGTTCCCGGTGGTTGAAAAAGATCTATGATGGTTCGGGTTTTCGCACTGCGTGAATCTCGGGGGTCCTTTTCACGTGAACACTGGACGAAACGGACAGAATGAACATGTCATCGGAGCCCTCGGACGACGCGATGACGGGCTCGGCGGCCGTTCGGGAAGCGGCGCCGACATGGCGGCCGGCGGGGGCCGGGCCGGCGCTGCGGGGGTTCGCGGAGAGACTGGCCGATCTGTCGCGGCTGGCCCTGGAGGAGGCCGATCGGGTCGCGGATCAGGCGGCTTCGCCCGGTTCGCCCGGGGCTTCGACCATCACCTATCTCCAGGGCATCACGGAGATCAACGACGCCATCGCGGCCGCGCTCGACCGGGCGCACGGCGAGATCCTGACCGCCCAGCCGGACGGGCCGCGGCCGAGCTCGGTGCTGGAGGGGGCGCTGGCGGCGGTGCGGCGGCAAATCACCGGCGGGGTCGCGATGCGGACCCTCTATCAGCACAGCACGCGTTTCGACGAGGCCACCAAGGACTATGTCCGACAGGTCACCGAGTACGGCGTCCAGGTGCGCACACTGGAGGAGTTCTTCGAACGGCTCATCGTCATCGACGCCACGATCGCGTTCATTCCGGCACAGGCTGACCGCACCGTGGCCCTTGCCGTCACCGAGCCCGCGGTGGTGCGATTCCTGCACGACACCTTCGAGCGTTCCTGGGATCGCGCCAGGCCGTTCCCGTTCATTCCGCGGCATGCCGCGCAAGCGGCCGGAGAGGTAATGCCGGCGATCCGCGAGTCGATCCGGCGGCTGCTCGTGGAGGGACATTCGGACAAACTCATAGCGCGGCGACTGGGAATCAGCGAACGGTCCCTCCAGGCGCATGTGGCGGCGATCAAACAGGAGTTGGGCGCCCGTAATCGCCTGCACCTCGGCTATTTGCTGGGGCGGGACGAGACCACGCTGGTGCTGTAGGGGGCGGCGGCGGCCGGCCGGGAGCGGGGGCGCCGCCGTGAGACGGCGACTCCGGCCAGGCAGAGCAGACCGCCGAACAGGGTGAGCCAGCCGGGCACTTCGCCCAGATAGGCCCAGGACATCACCACCACCAACGCGGGCACCGCGTACGTCGTCGCGCCCATCTTCCCCGCCGTGGTGCGGGCCAGGGCGTACGCCCAGGTGCTGAAGGCCAGGGCGGTCGGGAACAGCCCGAGGTAGACGACGTTCAGGGTGGCCCCCAGCGGCGCGACGGCGACATCCGACACCAGTTGCCCGGTGAACGGCAGGCACGCGGCGGTGCCGACGAAGCAGCCGAAGGTGGTGACCTGGAGGGCCGAGGCGTGCCGCAGGGCCGGCTTCTGGGCCACGACGCCCCCGCCGTAGGCCACCGCCGCCAGCAGGCACAGGCCCACCCCGAGCAGGGACGACGCCCCGCCGTCGGACATCGAGACACCGACCACGACCGCGCCGGCGAACGACACGGCCATGCCCGCCAGCAGCATGGGCGGGAAGCCCTCCTTCAGCAGCCAGCCGCCGAGCAGCGCGATCACCATGGGGCCCACGTTGACGACCATGGCCGCGGTGCCGGCGTCCACATGGCGCTCGCCCCAGTTGAGCCCGACCATGTACAGCCCGAACCAGAGCACCCCCGAGATCGCGATGCCCGGCCAGGCCCCGCGCGGCGGCCACCCCTCGCGGCGTATCAGCAGCACGGCGCCGAGCGCGAGGGAGCCGGCGAGCAGACGACCCAACGCCAGTCCCCCGGGCCCGAAGTGGTCCGCCGAGTCGCGGATGGAGACGAACGCCGATGCCCAGAGCACCACGGTGACGGCGGCCGCGATCAGCGCCCGGCGATCGACGCTTGAACGTTCAGTCGATTGATCCATGGCGGAAACGTACGACACCCATTACGGCCCGCATAGATCCCGCGCGGCGAGCGCGCCGGGGCTCGTCCGGTTCTATCCGGTTATGCGCGTGGCTGGATCGCGCCGGTTCCGGAGGGGCGGATTCAGGGGTCGCCGGCGACGCCGTCGGGCGGCGGGCCGCCGTCCCTCGCCAGCACGTCCTCGACGAGCCGGGCGACCGCGGCGAGCCCCTCGGGCGACAGCTCCAGGGCGCGCAGCGCGAGGTTTCTGACCGGAAGGTGGTGGGCGACCCGGGCGAGTTCGAGCTCCGGGCCGGCGCCGTCGGCCGCGCCCCCGTCGAGGAAGTAGGAGGGTGGCACCCCGAAGAAGCGGGCCAGCGCCACCAGCAGTTCGGTGGACGGGTTGCGCTTGCTGCCCGTGCGCAGGGCGGACAGATAGGCGCGCCCGACCCGCACCCCCGGGTTGTCCCGCTTGACGGCGGCGGCCACGTCCTCGTTGGTGTACCGGCGGCCGCGCGGGCCCTCCGGGCGTACGGCGTCGAACAACCTGTTCAGCCGGTCGGCCAGCGTCGGGCCTGCCTCGGCAGTGGACACGCCTCCCACCTCCACCCCATGGCGCTCGGTCCGGCGCCTGCCCTCATGACCCCGAACCGCCTTTGGTCAACCAGAGGTTGACAGTGTTAGCCGCGTCACGTCTAGACTCCGGCACCGCACCGCAAACTCGGGTCGCTTTCCGTCACGGCAGTCGCACCCGCAGCGTGAGCACGACCGCGCGTCCCCGTACCACCGGCACGACCGTGATGGCTGTACGACCGCGAGTCCCCCGCACGTCCGCGAGTCCCCGCACGACGGCGCATCCCCGTACGACCGTGAGAACCCCGTACGACCGCGAGAGCCCCGTACGACCGGTACCACCACGAGTCCCGCACGACGGCGCACCCCCGTACGACCGCGAGTCCCCGCACCCCGCGGGCCCCCGTACGACCGAGGCAGTCCGGCACGACCACGCGCAGCCCGTGAGCAGGCCGTTCGACGGTCCGCCGGGCGCCGCAGGCGCCGCCCGGAAGCCACGGGCGGGAAAGGACGCACAGCGATGGAGCACCGGCGCAGCCGCCGCGGCCCGTGGTGGAACCGCTCCCCCCGGCCCGCGGACGACGCGCTCGACCGGCACCCCGCGCGGGACGACACGCCCCTGCGCGCCGTTCTGGAGGACGCCGCCATGGGCCGCTGGGAGGGTCCGCGCGATCTGGTGGCCGCCACCGGCCGGGACTGGGACCGGCGGATCTTCCGTCTCCAGGTCCTCGCGCGCACGGGCGCCCGGCTGCGGTTCGCGGACACCTGGGCCCGCGCGGAACCGGCCTCCGCGGACGCGCTGGCGATGCTCGCCCATGTGCGGGCGGTCCGCTCGATGCTGGCCGGCCGGGGCGAGGGCCGCGAGCTGATGGAGCAGGCGTGGGGCACCTGTCTGGCCGCCGCCGACGCCAACCCGGCCGACCCCTCGCCCTGGGTGGTGATGCTCGCGCTGCTGCGGGTCCACGCCCCCGACCGGTCGGTGCTCCAGAACGTCTGGGCCGAGGTGGTGGCCCGGGACCCGTACAACCGGGAGGGCCACCACGAGGTGCTCACCTATCTCTTCGAGCGCCACCACGGCTCGGGCGGGGAGATGTTCCACTGGGCCCAGGACCGGGCCGAGACCGCCCCGCGGGGGCTGCCCATCGCCGTCCTGCCGCTGGTCGCGCTCGCCGAGTCCCACCGGCACCGGCTGGAGACGGACGCCTCCGGCTACGGCCTGACCATCCACCCCTGGCTCGACTGCCCGGCCATCGACCGGGTGCTGGCGGGCTGGTGGCGTTTCCGCTCGCCCCGGCCGCACGCCCAGTTCATGGACGACGCCAACTACCTGGCGCACGCGCTGTCGTTCGCCGGCCGGCACGCCGAGGCGTACGAGGTGTTCGAGGCGATCGGCCCGTACGCCGCCGATCTGCCGTGGGCCTACTGCGGGGACCCGCGGCAGCTCTTCCTCCGCCACCGCGACTGGGCGCTGCGCGCGATCACCCCGCGGCGGCCCCGCCCCGGCTGAGGCCCGGTGCCGGCCGAGGCACTGCGCCGGCCGACGCCCCGCGCCGCGGGTGACCGCCCGCGACCGCTCCCCGCGATTCCCCACCGCCTACCCACAACCGCCTACGAGGAGAGTCCCCCGTGCCGCTCGATGTCCCCAGCGTCTCCGACGAGGAGAGACTGCAGCAACTCGGCTACACCCAGGTGCTCGCCAGAAAGATGTCCGGGTTCGCCAACTTCGCGGTCTCCTTCACCATCATCTCGGTCCTCTCGGGCTGTATGACCCTGTACGGGTACGGGCTCAGGACCGGCGGCCCCGCCATGCTGACCTGGGGCTGGATCGCGGTCGGCGCGATGACCCTGCTGGTGGGCCTCGCGATGGCCGAGGTCTGCTCCTCCTACCCGACCTCCGCGGGGCTGTACTTCTGGGCCCATCGCATGGCCCCGGCGCGCAGCCGCGCGGCCTGGGCGTGGTTCACGGGCTGGTTCAACGTGCTGGGGCAGGTGGCCGTCACCGCCGGCATCGACTTCGGCGCCGCCTCCTTCCTCAACGCCTATCTGGACCTCCAGTTCGGCTACGCGGCCACCCCCGGCCACACCATGATCCTCTTCGGTGCGATCCTGCTGCTGCACGCCCTGCTGAACACCTTCGGCGTCCGGCTGGTGGCGCTGCTCAACAGCGTCAGCGTGTGGTGGCACCTGCTGGGGGTCACCGTGATCGTCGGGGTGCTGGCGCTGGTGCCGGACCGCCACCAGTCGACCTCGTTCGTCTTCGGCGAGTTCGTCAACCAGACCGGCTGGACCTCCGGTCTCTATGTGGGCCTGATCGCGCTGCTGATGGCCCAGTACACCTTCACCGGCTACGACGCCTCGGCCCATATGACCGAGGAGACCAATGACGCGGCCGTGGCCGGCCCCCGGGGCATCGTCCGCTCCATCTGGGTCTCCTGGATCGCCGGCTTCGTGCTGCTGGCCGGACTGACCTACGCCATCCAGAGCTACGACGGGGCGGTGGGCTCGGCCACCGGGGTGCCGCCGGCCCAGATCTTCATGGACGCGCTCGGCGCGGCCGGCGGCAAGGCGCTGCTGCTGATCGTCATCGTCGCCCAGCTCTTCTGCGGCATGGCCTCGGTGACCGCCAACTCCCGCATGATCTACGCCTTCTCCCGGGACGGCGCGCTGCCGTTCTCCCGGGTGTGGCACCGGATCAACCCCGGCACGCGCACGCCCACCAACGCCGTCTGGCTCGCCGCGGGCGGCGCGTTCGTCCTCGGCCTGCCGTATCTGATCAACACCACCGCCTACGCGGCCGTGACCTCCATCGCCACCATCGGCCTCTACATCGCCTATGTCATCCCCACCTATCTGCGGCTGCGCAAGGGCGACGCCTTCGAGCGCGGCCCCTGGCACCTCGGCCGGTTCTCCAGGCCCATCGGGATCGTGTCGGTCGCCTGGGTGGCCGTGATCACCGTGCTCTTCATGCTGCCGCAGGTGCACCCGGTGACGGTCGAGACGTTCAACTACGCGCCGATCGCGGTCGTCGCCGTGCTGGGCTTCGCGGGCGTCTGGTGGCTGGCCTCGGCCCGCAGATGGTTCCTCAACCCGGACCACCCCCGGTAAGAGCCTGTTCTCAGCGGGGCGGCACCGCGCACCGGCCGGTGGACGCCCAGCGCTGGTAGGCCCCGGCCGGCCACCGCCGGTGGCCTGCCGGTGACGGGCGCCGCGCCGGCCGGCCGGGGACCCGGTCGGCGCGGCGGCCGGGGAGCCGTCGTCAGGACCGGTCCCGCCGATCGCGGCGGCGGCCCCGGGCGGCGGCCTGCCGGCGCTCGGCCCGCTCGCGGCCCGAGCGCGGGCCCACCCGCTGCTCGGCCTCCTCCGCCTCGGCGCCGCCGTCCAGATGGGCGGCGAGCGCCGCGACGGTGGGGTGGCGGAACAGCTCGACCATGGAGAACTCCCGCCCCAGGGCGCGCTCCAGCAGGCCGTGCACCCGGGCCAGTTGGAGGGAGTGCCCGCCCAGGTCGAAGAAGTTCTGACCGGGCCCGACCCGGTCGAGGTCGAGCACCTCGCACCAGACGGAGGCGACCAGCTGCTGGGTCCTCCCGACCGGGGCGCCCTCGTCGCCGCCGGCCCGGCCGGTCCCGCGCAGCGCCGCCCGGTCCACGGCCCCCTCGGGGGTGCGCGGCAGGGCGTCGAGCACCACCGTCTCGCAGGCGGCGGGGGTGCCGTAGCGGTCGGTCGGCGCCGCGTCCCCGGCCGGCACGGGCGGCCGGCCGCCGTCGGCCGTCGCCGCGTACGCGACCAGCCGCTCGACGGGCCGGGCGGGGGCGTCGAGCCGGGCGCGTATCCCGGGCTTGGCCGGGTCGAGCCCGATCAGCAGGTGCGGGCGGCCGCGGCGCAGCGCGTACAGGCACGACCGCAGCCCCTCGGCGCGCCCGATCGGGCGGTAGCCGCGTGCCCGGCCGGGCTCGGCGAGCCCCTGGCCCCGGCTCATGCCGATCTCGTCCCACAGGCTCCAGGCCAGGCTGTGCGCGCGCCCGCCGCGCTCACGGTGCCGGTCGCGGACGAGCGCGTCGAGATGGGCGTTGGCCGCCGCGTAGGCGCCGACCATGGCGCCGCCGAAGGTGCCGTTGACCGAGGAGAACGCCACGAACAGGGCGTCCGGCACGTCCGCCAGGGCGTCCAGCAGCACCCGCGCGCCGACCGCCTTGGGCGCCAGCACCTCCGCGAACTCGGCCACCGACTGTTCCAGTACGGGCCGCCGGCGGAAGGTGCCGGCCAGGTGGAACACGCCCGAGGGGCGGCGTGACCAGCGCTCCTCCGCCTGCCGCAGGGCCGCGTCCACCTGGTCCGGGCGGCAGACGTCGGCCACGGCGTACAGGACGTGCTCGCTCCGGGCGCGCAGGGCGCGGTACGCCGTCAGCCGCCGGCCCAGGGCGTCGTCCGCCGCGATGTGCCGCTCCCACTCCTCCTCCGGCGGCAGCGGGGTGCGGCCGAGGACGAGCAGCCGGGCGTCATGGGCGTCGAGGAGGTGCGTGCCGATCTCGGCGCCGAGGCCGCCCAGGCCGCCGGTGACGACATAGAGGCCGCCGCGGCGGAAGGGGCTGCCCGGCTCGGGCTCTCCCGAGCCACGCTGCTGCCCGGGGCGGCCCGGCTCTCCCGAGCCACCCTGCTCTCCCGGGTGGCCGGCCGGCGCGGGCGGCAGCGGGGCCAGCCGGGGCACCAGCCGCTCGCCGTCGCGCACGGCGGCCTCCGCCTCGCCCCGCCGGGCGGCCAGTTCGGCCAGCAGGTGCGGCAGCTGGCGGGCGGGCGGCCCCTCCGGCAGGTCCAGGTGGGAGCAGCGCAGCCAGGGCGCCTCCTGGCCGAGGCCGACGAGCAGTCCGAGCAGCGCGGCCCGGTCGCAGTCGAGCACGTCGTCCGGGCGGACCTGCTGCGTATGGCGCCCGACGACCCGCAGCGTCACCGCGTGGCCGTCGGCGCGGTGCGCGGCGAGCGCCTGGACCAGGTGGATCAGCCCCGCCGTGTCGGGGGCGACGGGGTGCTCCGGAGTGCGGGCGGCCGCCGGCTCGGCGGGCGGCGCCCAGGTGGCGAGGTGCGCGATGTGCCGGACGGGGAACTCCTCGGCGGCGAGGGCCTCCAGCAGCCGCGCCCAGTCCTCGGCCGCGTCGCGGCGGAGACGGTAGCGGCCCGGACCCGATGGCTCGAACCGCTCGCCGGCGTCCACCCGGGCCCAGCGCCGGCCCCGTGCGGTGAGCTCGTCGACGAGCCGGTCGGCCAGCCCCTCGGTGTCGGCTATCACCAGCACCGGCGCGTCCTGGGCGGCCGCCGTGTCGGGCAGCGGCCGGGCGGGCCGCCAGACCCGCTCGTGGAACCAGTTCGGCAGCGTCCGCTCGTTGCCCAGCAGCAGGTCGATCCGGGCCACGGCCTCGTCGAAGCCGCCGCTCTGGAAGCGCTCCCGGAGCCGGGCCCGCTGGATCTTGCCGATCTCGGTCTTGGGGATGTCGGCCCGCTCGACGGGCAGGACGTGGCGCGGGTTGAGCCCGAGGCGGCGCACCACGTGCGCGCGGACCTCGCGCGCGGCCTCGGCCTCGTCGGCTCCGGGGGCCGGGTGGAAGAAGAGCGCCAGCCCGTCGGTGGTGCCGTCGGCGTCCCGTACGGCGCAGGCGGCCGTCCAGGAGTTCTCCACCCGGTCCAGCTCCTCCACCACCGACTCGATCTCGTGGCAGTAGTGGTTGACGCCGTTGATGATCAGGACGTCCTTGGCGCGGCCGGTGATGGTGAGGCCGCCGTCGCGGATCACCCCGAGGTCGCCGGTCTCGAACCAGCCGTCGGGGGTGAACGCCTCCCGGTTCTGCTCCTCGTTGTCGTAGTAGCCGGAGGTGACGCTGGGGCCCTTGACGAGCAGCCGCCCGGGCACGCCCTCGGGTACGGTCTCCCCCGCCTCGTCCACGATCCGCAGCACGGTGCCGGGGGTGGGCCGGCCCACATCGGTGAAGGCGTCGTCGTCGCCGGTCGACGCCAGGGTGAAGGCGTCGGAGTAGGTGACGGCCGAGCAGGTCTCGGACATGCCCCAGGAGGGGCGCATCGCCGTGCCCGGCAGTCCGAAGGGCGCCAGCACCTGGAGGAACCGCCGGGCGACCCGGGGCATGATGGCCTCGCCCGCGTTCTGGACGAACCGCAGGCAGGACAGGTCCCAGCCGCGGCCGGCGGCCTCGGCGGCACGGTCGTTGACGAGGCCGTAGGCGAAGTTGGGCGCCCAGGTGAGGGTGACCCGGTGCCGGTGGACGGTCTCCGGCCAGCGCAGCGGGTCCTCCAGGACCCACGGGGTGGGGGCGTGGATCTGCCGGCAGCCGAGGTGGACGTCGCGCACGTGGAACATCACCACGCCGCCGACGTGGTCCAGCGGCATCCAGTTGAACGACACCTCGTCGGGGCCGAAGCCGTTGGCGGCGGCGGTGGCGGCGCAGCGGGCCAGCACATTGCGGTGGCGCTGCACCACGGCCTTGGGCCGGCCGGTGCTCCCGGAGGTGAGCAGCAGCAGGGCGATGTCGTCGGGGGAGGCGGGGTGCGGGGCGCCGTCGGGTTCGTGGGCGCGCAGCTCGTCCAGGACGCCCAGGCGCGGGCCGGCCCAGCCGCGGCGCTCGCCGAGCCCGCGCAGGCCCCGGGCCGTGGCGGCGTCGGTGAGCACCAGGGGCCGGCCGAGCATCTCCCAGGCGCCGGCGAGCCGTTCGACGGCCGCGTTGTCCTCGGCGTAGGTGGGGGCGGGCGCCAGCGGGACGGGCACGAAGCCGCCCAGCACGCAGGCCCAGAAGGCGACGAGGAAGTCGTGGTTGTCGGGGCACTGGAGGAGGGCCTTGTCGCCGGGGACGAGGCCCAGGCCGCGCAGCCCGCGCAGCACCCGGGCGGCCTCGTCGGCCAGCTCCGCGTAGCCGACGTGCCGTTCGCCGCCGGCGCCGCCGAGGTGGACGATGCCGCCGCCACCGCGGGCGGCGGTGCGCAGCAGCGCCTCGGTCAGGGTGGCCACGCCCGGGTCGGGCAGCGGGGGGCCGGTGGCGACGGCCGGGCGCGCGGGGTCGCCGACGGCGCAGAGCGGGCCACGGTCGGTGCTTGAGCGATCCGAGCCCGCGGGGCCCGCCGGTGAGCCGTCCGCGCGTGCGCCCTCCGTACGCGGGCGGTCGCCGCCTGAGCCGTCCTGGCCCGGCGCCGGGGCCGGGCGGGGCGCGGCGGTGAGGGAGCCGACGTGCACCCGCTGTTCGTCCTCCGCGGCGGCCTCCTCGACGAGTACGGCGACCTCCCGCACGCCGGGCGCCCCGGCCAGCGCCCGCTCCCAGCGGGCCGCCAGCTCCTCGTCCGGCACCGGCAGCGCGGTGAGCGCCGCGGTGTCGACCCGCCCGCCCCGGGTGCGCGGCAGGGAGCTCACCGCGACGAACGAGGCGGGGACCAGCGCCGGCGGCAGCAGGGCGCCCGCCTGGGCGCGCAGCCGCTCGGCGGAGTGGGCACCGGCCGGCACGACATACGCGACCAGTTGCTCGACGCCGCCGGTGGTCACCCGGGGCAGCACGGCGCAGTCGGTGACCGAACCGTCGGCGAGCAGCGCGTTCTCGATCTCGGCGGGGCGGACCTCGTACCCGTCGATCCGCAGCCGGTGGGCGGCGTCCTCCCCCGGCGTCTCGTCGACGGCGAGCCGGCCGTCGGGGAGCCGGCGCCCGCGCCACGCCGTGGGCACGGGCGCACCGCCGCCGGGGGGCCGGACGGCCAGCCGGCCGGGCACGCCGTAGGGCAGGGGCGCGCCGGCCGCGTCGAGCACCAGCGGCCGGAGGTTGCCGGGCCGTCCGGCGGCCGGGTCCCCGTCCGGCTGCCCGGGGCGGCGGCGCTCGGCGGTGAGGTAGCCGCCGGCCTCGGGCAGCGAGCGCAGGGCGTGCAGCTCGGCGGCGCTCACGGCCAGGAACCGGTCGGCGAGGCGGGCGGTGAGGGCCCCTCCGTCGACGAGGACGGCCCGCAGCCGCGCGAGGGGGGCGGCCGCCGCGGTGCCGGTCGCCGGCGCTGTGCCGGTGGCCGACGCTGTGTCGGTGGCCGGCGCGGCGTGCGCGGTCAGGGCGTCCAGCGCGGTCGGGGGCAGCAGCGCAACGGTGACGGCGTGGCGGTCGAACGCCGGGCCGAGGAGCGCGGGATCGCCGTCGGGCAGCGGACACACGGCGGCGCCGGTCAGCAGGGGCCACAGCAGCGCGTGGACCGCCGGGGTGAGGTGGGCGGGGGCCGTGAGGGGCACGGTGTCGCCGGGCCCCAGGGCGACGAGGGACTGAAGCCATTGGACGGCGGCGAGGACGTCCGCGTGGCGGTGGACCACCGGGCCGTCGGCCGCGTGGACGACGAACGCGGGGTCCGCCGCGGCCGGGACGGCTCCGCCGTCGACGAGCGGGCCACCCGGCGCGGCCCGGCCAGGGCCCGCTGCGCCCGGCGCGGCGTCACCGTCGAACGGGCCGCCGGCGCCGAGGAGATCCGCCAGGCGGAGGAGTCGTACGCCGTCCGGCAGGGCGGCGTCGGCCGGCCCGGCGGCGTCGCCCTGCACTGCGGCGTCGGTCAGCACGTGGTGGACGCCCGCCTCGGTGAGCCACCGCCGGGCCGGCTCCTCGGGCAGCGCCGGGTCGACGGGGACGCAGACGGCACCGAGCGCGAGCACCGCCAGGGTGCTCGCCACGCGGTCGGCCCCGGGCGCCTGGCGCAGCCCGACGCGCCGGCCGGGGCCGATGCCGCGCTCCCGCAGGTGACGGGCCATCAGGTGGACGCGCTCGGCGAGCGCCGCGTAGCCGAGGGGGGCGCCGGGGCCGGTGACGGCGGGGGCGTCGGGGGTGCGGCGGGCCTGCCGGGCGAAGGCCGCGGGGATCGACGCCCCGAGGCCGGCGGCGCTGATCCCGCCCCCGGGACCGTCGTGCGCGGCATCGTCCTCGGCTTCGGGTGCGGCCGCGTCCCCCAGGGGCAGTTCCGCCACCGGCCGTTCGGGATCGCGTACGGCCTCGGTGAGCAGCCGGCGCAGCTGGCCGATCATCCGCTCCGCGGTCGCCGTGTCGAACAGATCGGTGCTGTGCACCACGGCGCCCCGCAGGGCGCCCGTCTCCGGCTCCTCCCAGAGGTGGAACTCCAGGTCGAAGCGGGTGGAGTGGCGGGGCAGCGGCACGGCGCGCAGGCTCGCCCCGGGCAGCTCGAAGTCCAGGCGCGGCGGGTTCTGGAGCGCGAACAGCACCTGGAACAGGGGGTTGCGGCCGGGGTCGCGCTCGGGCTGCAGGTCCTCCACCAGCTTGTCGAGCGGCACGTCCTGGTGGGCGTAGGCGGCGGCGCACACCGCGCTCGCCCGGCCGAGCAGTTCGGCGAAGGACGGGTCGCCCGACAGATCGGTGCGCAGCGCCAGCGTGTTGACGAACAGGCCCATCAGCGGCTCGGTCTCCGCCTGGTCGCGGCCGGCGATGGGCGAGCCGATGAGGATGTCGTCCTGGCCGGACCAGCGGTGCAGCAGCGTGGCCACGCCCGCCAGCATGGTCATGAACAGCGTCGCGCCGTGGCGCCGGCCGCAGGCGCGCAGCGCCGCCGTGAGGTCGTCGGGCAGGGCGAAGTCGATCCGGGCGCCGAGGAAGGACTGCACCTCGGGCCGGGGCCGGTCGGTCGGCATCCGGAGCACCGGCAGATCGCCGCGGAGCTGCCGGCGCCAGTGGGCGAGCCGGCGCTCCAGCTCGGCGCCGCCGAGGCGGTCGCGCTGCCACTCGGCGAAGTCCGCGTACTGGATCTCCAGTTCGGGCAGCCGGGCCGGCTCCCCGGTCAGCCGCTCCCGGTAGCGGGCGGCGAGCTCGCGGGTGAGGACATTGAGGGACCAGCCATCGGTGACGATGTGGTGGAGGCAGAGCAGCAGCAGGTGCCGGTCCTCGGCGGTGCGGGCCAGCGCCGCGCGGATCAGCGGCCCCGCGCCGAGGTCGAAGGGGCGGGCCACCCACTCCTGGGCCCAGTCCCGCTCCTCGGCGCTCAGCGCGTCACCATCGGCTTTCAGAGGCAACTCGCGCGAAGGGGCGTGGAGTTCGTGCACCTCCAGCGCGGCGGTCCCCGTGGGCGCCACCACCTGCACCGGTTCGCCGTCGACCTCGGTGAAGGTGGTGCGCAGCACCTCATGGCGCGCCACGACGTCGTCGAGCGCGGCGGCCAGGGCGGCCCGGTCCACCCGGCCCGTCAGCCGCAGCGCGAGCGGGATGTTGTAGTACGGGTTGCCCCGGTCCAGGCGGTGGAAGAACCACATGCGCTGCTGGGCGTAGGAGGCGGGGAAGAGGAGCGCGCCGGGCTCCCGCGCGGGGTCCGCCGCCGGGGCGGTGGCCGTGGACCCCGGAGCGGCGGTCCCCGGAGCGGCCCCCGGAGCGGCGGTCCCCGTGGCGGCGGCCCCCGGGTGGGTGTTCTCGGCGGTGGACACGGCTACTCCATCCTCTGGTCGCGGGAGCCGGCGGCGGCCCGGCCGCGGCGGGCGCTGGGCCGGATGCGGGGCGCGGCCGCCGGGGCCGCGGTGTCGAGCAGGGGGACCAGCTCGGCGACGGTGGGGGCGTCGAAGATCCGGTGCAGCGACAGTTCGGTGCCGGTGGCGTCGCGCAGCCGGGCGAGCAGCTGCATCGCGAGCAGGGACTCGCCGCCGAGGTCGAAGAAGTTGTCGCGCACGCCGATGCCGTCGATGCCGAGCACCTCCTCCCAGAGCCGTACGACGTCCTTCTCCCGGTCGGTGCGCGGCGGCTCGTACGGGGTGGACAGCTCGGGACGGCGGTTGAAGGACCGCCCGGCGGCCGGGGCCGCCACCGGCGGGGCGGTCGGCCCGGCCTGGGCGGCGGAGGGGCGGCGGGCCACCACGACGGTGTGGTCGGCGGCGGCCGCGCCCGACTCCCGGCGCGGAATGGCGGTGACGTCCGCGAACCCCTCCTCGCCCAGGAGGCCGGCCCACCGGTCGGGGGCGATGAGCGGCGAGTCGCGGCGCAGATCGTCGTCGAAGTACCACCAGCCCTCGTAGAGGCCGGTGGTCATCAGCGACCAGCGCTGCTGACGGGAGGCCTCCAGCAGCAGGAGCACCCCGTCGGGCCCCAGCAGCGAGCCGGCGTTGCGCACCGCCCGGCGCAGATCGGGCGTGGCGTGCAGCACGTTGAAGGCGAGCACGATGTCGAAGGTGCCGGGCGCGTAGCCCTGTTCCGCCGGGTCGCGCGTGACGTCGAGGACGCCGAACTCCAGGGCCGTCAGCCCCTCCTCGGCGGCCCTGCGCTGGGCGTCGAGGACGAAGGAGCGGCCCAGGTCGGTGACGTGGTACTCGACCCCGGGCACCGCCCGCAGCGCCTCGGCGACCTCCCAGGTCAGATAGCCGCGGCCGGCGCCGATCTCCAGGACGCGGACGGTGCGGCCGGCCGCGCCGGCCGCCAGCCGGGCCACCGTCTCGGCGATCAGCCGCCGGTGGACGGGGATGTCGCTGTACGCGAGCCGGCGGTCGATGAGGGCGCGCTGCCGGTCGTCGCTGCCGTCGGGCAGCAGCACCTCGGTGCCGGCCGTGGTGCCGCCGAGCACCTCGCGGTAGTGCCGGACGCAGTGGGCGAGGAACGCCAGGTCGTCGGCCTCCTCGGGGTGGTCGGCGAGGATCTCGCGGGTGAGGTCGTCCGGGTCGGCCACGCCGGCCGCCGCGGCGGTGAAGCGCAGCCGTTCGCCGTCGGCGGTGAGCAGCCCGTCGTCGGCGAGCATGGCCAGCAGGGCGTCGACGAACTTGCGGTAGCCGGGCACGGTGCCCAGGGCCCGGTCGAGGCCGGGGCGGTCGAAGGCGGCGCCGGGGGTGGTGTCGATGCCGGCGGAGCGCAGCACGGCGCACACATGGGCCACGGACAGCCGGTCGAGCCGCTCGGTCAGATCGGCGGGGAACCGCAGCGGGGGGCTCTCCCGCCGGAGCCGCTCCTCGGCCTGGACCATGCGCGGGATCTCCTGGGCCAGGTCGGCGGGGAAGGGCCCGCGGGCCGCCGCGCCGGAACCGTGGGCCGCCTGGCCGGAACCGAAGCCGGGGTCGGACCCGGGGCCGGGGGCGG